>PAAT01000137.1 GCA_002698965.1 Rhodopirellula sp.
AAACGCTATTTATTGCGAAGGGCACGCCAACAAGGACATCCACGAGAACGTGGCTCACAAGCGGTGCGCTCACGATGGATGCAAGAAAGGGCCAAATTATGGTCCGATTGGCACGTTTGGTGCAGCAAACGCCATTTATTGCGAAGAGCACGCCAACAAGGCGATTCACGAGAACGTGGTCGACAAACGATGTAATCACGAGGGATGCAAAAAACGACCACTTTTTGGTCCAATTGGCACGTTTGGGGTAGCAAACGCCATGTATTGCAAAAGGCACGCCAACAAGGACATCCACGAGGACGTGGTAAGCAGACGGTGCGTTCACGATGGATGCAAAAAACTTTCAAGTTTCCCCAACAAAGCTGGCGACCTTTATGCCCTATGTGCTGTACATGCAGTTGAGGCGGGAACAATTGCAGCGTTCAACCCTCACGCTTCCAGAGCGGCGTGTGCGGCGATGGACGTGCTCAAAGCAGAAGGCCGCGCCTACGAGCACGAGCACATCAACAAACATACGCTCAAGTGGGAAGGCAAGGAGGTAGAAGGACTTGTTGCGCCGCACAAGCACCGCCCCGACGGCGTCGCGCGCAACGCCGCTGGAACGGTAACGCGCGTCTTCTTCTACCACGGCAACCTCTTCCACGGCTTTCCGCCCGAGCACGAGGCATACGACACGACGGTCGTGCTGCCACAAATTTCAAAGACAACGGGTCAACCAATGTCCGTCAACACCAAGGACCGGTACGAGAAGACGATGAAGGACATGCAGCTCTTCAAAGACCGCGGCTACGTGGTGCACTACCTGTGGGAGCACCACCACAAAGAGTGGAAGCGCGCCAAGGGCGCGCCGCTGTTGTGGTCGTTTGTGCGGGAGTTGTAAGACTTACAATACGGCGGCGGCTGCCACGCGTAGCTGCGCAATGTGCGAGTTGTTCACGCGCGACAAGAATCAACAAAAAAAAACAAACAGCCGTTTCATCATGCTGAAACAGCGGTTTCGTCTCTTGGAAATCACCGAACAGCTTCGGGCGATTGTGGGGGGCGTGACTGGGGACAAGTTTGAAGTACCAGGTATTATCGTCGTCGGATCGCAGTCGTCTGGAAAATCGTCCGTTCTTGAGCACGCCACTGGGCTGGCGTTTCCTCGCGGCGAAGGCATGTGCACGCGTGTGCCGACGGTCGTGTCGGTGCAAGGCGGGTGCGCCAAAGCAAACCTGATGGTCAGCGCCAATCCGGAATACAACGACGACGCAACGTTTACACTCGACCCATCCGACGTCCAAGGCTTTGGCAATACGATCACAACGCTCACCAATCAACTGACCAATGAAGGTGAGATCAGCGAACGGCCGATCTACGTGCGATTGCAGCAGACCACCGGCCCCACGTTTACGGTGACGGACGTGCCGGGCATCACGTGCATGGCGGCAAGCGGAACGCAAGTATCGGCCGAAGAAATCGAAAAGGCCACCACTGACTTGACGCGCAAAATGATTGGAACCAGCGAAGAAACGCTGGTGTTGGTTGCGCTGCCCGCGACGGACGATTTTCACAACAGCAAGGCGCTGCAGCTGGCAATGAAGGCCGACCCCGAAGGCCACCGCACAATTGGAGTTGTCACGAAGATTGACAACCTGCCGCCGGGCTCCGATGTGGTGCACCGCATGTCGGGGAAGGAGCTCTACCTCCGCCACGGCTACTTTGCGGTGCGCAACCGCACCCAGCAAGAAATCAACGACGGCATGGATCTTGCCGAACTCGACACGGAAGAAGAGTCGCTCTTCTTCTCGGACACGGTGCTTTGCGAGCTGCCAATGGAACAGCGTGGCATGCCACGCCTTCTGGAAAAGATTTATGAGGAGCAGGGTCGAAAGCTGGAAGAGTTCATTCCCAAGATGAAGACGCAGATTAAAGACCGCATCCGCGAAGAGACAATGAACCTTTCCAAGCTGCCCAACTCGCTGGTGACGGACGCGGAACGCGCCACGTTTCTCAAGCGAGCATTGGGGCGGATTGAGTCCGACTTTCGACGCTGTGCCACTTCCGACACCAGTGTCATCGCCGCAAGCTGCAAAGTGACCAACCTGTCAGCCCGCGTCTACCAAAGCATGCTCGTCCTGGAAGAGACCGTTCGCAACCACATTTGCAGCTTTCTTGGAGACGACATCAAGCAAGAGCTTCGAGACGCATCGGAAGAGGGGCGCGGGTACGATCTGAGCAACTTCATGCAAGGGCCGGTCTTCCGTGACGCCTTTCACCAAAAAGCGAGCGATGTTCTTGAGGTAAACGGCAATCTGGCCATTGACAATGCCAAGAAGCACGTAAGGGCGTGCTTTGCGGCGCTGGTGGATCACCACTTTGGCGCAAAGGTGCTCGTGTCGGTTCAGACGGGTTTGATGCACTGCTTCGACAGACAGTTTGATGAGATGACAGAGCGCACGCGCGAGCTTGTCAAGCGGATCGTCGAAGCCGAATCTTCAGTGACCTTCACTTGCAATCACTACTATGCGCAAACGATTCAAAAGTTCAACGACATTGTCAGTGAAAATGCTCACCACTGGCGGGGAAACCACCACAACAAGTATGGAGTGGACGCAGGCGTGTCTGAGGGGATTCCTAAAGACTTTATGGAACGCGTTGCATCGTCGTTTCACAACCAGTCCAACGATGCATCCGCAATCCGGACGATGCAAATCAGCCTGCACGCCTACTCCAAGGTCGTCCAGAAGCGCTTCTGTGACATTGTGCCGGCCGTCGTCATGAAAGAGCTGGTGATGAATTCGACAAGCATGATCACAGACAACGTGCTGCAGTGGTCCGAAGAGCTCATTGACAAGATCAAAGAAGACCCAAACGTCACGCACCGCCGCCAGATCCTGCAGAACAACTTGGAGCGACTGGAAAAAGCCAAGGCGCTGCTGGAAACGGTGTAGCCGTTTCCCAATTAGGGTATCCGTGGCCGTTTGTGCGAGAACTGTAAGACCGCTTTTTTCACACAGACTTGAACACCAGCATGCACGCGACGCACACGCACACAAACGGCACCACCCACCCGCCGTCCCAATTGCCGGCGCGGCGCTTGCGGTCGCGGTGCTCGGCGATCATGCGCGCTTTGCGGTGGCGCTTGGACTCGTACTGCGCCTTGCGGTCGATTGCGCGCTCCGCGCTGCGCAGTTTGCCGCGCTGGCCCGTCGCTTGGTTGGGCGCCTGGTACACCCACGGATTGATCTTGCGAATGTCCATTTCGCCGTACACCATTTTTCGCGTTCCCGTAGCCTACCGGTTATCTAATGAACCCCAACCGACAACACTCAAGCACGCCAAAAGCTGGACTTGTGGCGTCGGAAATTCTTCCACGCGCACCACTTTTGGCAACCGACGTCGGCGCGTGGAAGAATTTCCGACGCCACAAGTCCATCGTTGGGCGTTCTTGGGTGTTGTCAGTTGGGGTCATTAGATATTTCTGCACTTGAGAAAAACAACGTCGACACAGCCATGCCGCGCCAGCCCATGAAGGGACTCGTCTTTAACGCTGAGGAGCCTGGAGAGCCCGAATTCTACCTAGTGGACCTGACCTCGGCGCTGCCGCACGTCTGGCGAAATCTGCAGGACAACGCCGCACAGGGCAAGCGCAAGTATGCACACCTGGGGTGCGAGAACACCGACGGACTGCTCACAGAAGAAGAAGAAGAAGACGAAGACGCCATCAACGAAGTGCTCAAGTGGATTCAAGGGCTGTGCATCCCGGACAACAGGTTTGACATTGCCTCGGATGGCCGCGTTCGGATCAACAATTGCGTGACGATCTCGCTACGGGCCGACTAAACACTCGAGCCACCGCCTCTCCAACAACGACTCTCAGCATGTCATTGACGTTTGAGTAGAGGGTGTCTGTGGGGTCTGGTTGAGATAAGTCGTAATGCCTGCGATTTTAAACAATTACATAAAAAGGGCAGTGGTGCCATGCCAAGGGCCAATTATGCCCAGCTCACCGTGTCTCCGGAGCACGCCCATTTTCGGTTCAAGCGGCTGAACAAACCGACCAATGACAAAGTGTATGCCGTCGCGATGGACATTATAATTGGAGCTTGTCCGTGGCTTGCCATCGTCGCGCTCATTGCGACCATTTTCTTTCTGATTCACGAGTTTGTGGAGGATGCACCGGAGGTCTTTCTCAAGATCAACGCGCCCATTGCATCCGGGACCATCAGCACGTTTGCGGCATTCTTGCTTGTCACCAAGATTCAGGCCAACCTGTCCTGCAACACGCGAATCATCGCGCAGTTTGGCAACCTCACAGGATCGCTCATCAACCTAGCCCTCTTTGTCAAATCGCAAATATTAAAAGGCAAGAGCGTCGAGCCACTGACCTTGCCCGACGGCAACGGATCGCAGTACCAGACCAACCGCATCGCGCTTACGCTGAGTTCGGTGCCTTACATTGTCAAGTACGTCGGTCGAAAGCGCCAAGTGAAGCCACTGCTGCTGCCTTTGGGACAAGACGCGGTGCTCGTAGAAAGGTACGAAGCCCTTCGCAGCAAGGGGATGAGCGACTTCACAACCATCGTACTGATCATTGGAGAGCAGATTGACGATTTGCAGGAGCAGGAGAAGAACTACTCCGAGTACGCCGTGCTCTTTGGCCAGCTCAACGCCGTTACCGCTGCGGAGGGCACGATCGGGTCGATTGCTGCTTACAACCCGCCTTATATTCTCGATGCGCTGCTCTATGCCGTGTTTGGCATTTTTATTTGTCTGGCTCTGATTGAGATGGTACCAACCAACGGCGCGCATGCCATCTGGCTCAGCGTCCTTGTGACACTGTGCACAGCGGCCTTCTTCCAGATCAGCGATCGGTACTGGAATCCTTTCAAACTTCGGTCAAAGCACAGTGGCCAGGATCCTATCGTATCGCAGGCATGCGTGGCAACGGAGAAGACGATTACAAGTGTTTTTGAGAGAGTGTCGCAGTCTGCCAAGACACCAGTATCCGTTAGTGGGCTGTCGTGGAGAGGCGCTCCATTGCAACCACCACAATAGCAGCGCATGCCCGCTGAAGGTTTGAGAAGATAAGGCAGTTTCCCCTCATTGTAATAATTGAAAAAAGCAGGAGCAATGTCCGTTCGAGAGCAGCACCCGTCAGTTCTTCGTAGGTTGCCGCCGACGTTTCAAGTGCGCGCGCCAGCGACGGGCAGCCGTCTTCGGGAAGTTTTGGCCATTGGCCAGTCGGCTGCAAACACACTGTCCTTTGGTACGCGCGCAGCGCGCCCGGCACGGCCAGTGTCGACATTCAGACCGGCTGCTGGCACTGGAACCACCCCTGGGAGCAACGGAGAGGGTTCTAGCAACGGAGACAATCCTTTTCAGTTTTTGCCAGCGGAGGCTGTGAGACCTTTCAGGCAGGGGGCGCTTGACCCTCCGCGTTCTTTCCCTCCGAGTTATTTCGCGCCACCCAATTCCGACCGAGATGTTGATGAGGTGGTACGGCTTATGGGGGGCTCTGAGGTTTCAAACGAAGATCGCCCGCCTTCTTTAAGCCGCCAGAGGCCGTCAGGGCGACCGCGGGCCTCGCTTCCGGGAAGGCGGGCCTCGCTTCCGGGATCGTCGCCTCCGCGAGGGTCGAACTCGCGCTCGCGCTCGCGCTCGCCCTCGCGCGTGCCTATGAATACATCGCCCACGGACTCGTCGGATTCAGATGGAGAGAGTGCAGCAAGGAGAGAGAGAGCAGCGAGGAGACGCCAAGCACCCACTCCATGGTGGGCGCTTGATCGACTCGCAAGGGGTGGTCCAGCAAGCATGCCGCCGGGCCCACAAAACGCAAACCCCAACGTTCAGAACCGTCGGGGGAGCCCTTCTGGCATTGAAGACGATCTCATGCGTCCCAATGCCGGTCCGGCGGCGGAGCCAGCCGTGCAACCTCCTTCCAATGCCGGGCCGTCGGGGACGGTTCACAATAATGATGGAGATTCCGGGATACGTTACAGGCCGGCAGACCTACCTGAAAATTACGGTGCCGGGATGCGTTACTATCCGCCTGATGAAGACGAATGGCCGTAGCGACCGCTCATGGGCGGCGGTGGCGAGGGCGGTGGCGGCGTCGTCAACGCCGTCTTCGAGGCCTACGCGCCACGCGTAGTGCCATGCGCAAGTCCGTAGTGTAGCTTGTCAGTTGATAAAGCCCTTTTTTACAACCTACTCATTAAAAAGGGCAAGGGCAATGTCCGTTCGAACCGACCATCCACCTGCCCTTTGTAGGGTGCCCCCAACGTCTCAATCACGGGCGTCAACGGCGACCAACCGTCTTCGGATTGTCTTGGCCGTCGGCCAGTCGGCTGCAAATACTGCGTCCGTCAACGCGCGTGTCTGGCGTCCTTTGCAAGCGGCTCCGACGTCCACCACCGGCCCCAACGAAGGCAACAACTCTGGCAACGACGGTTACAACATGGAGAACCTCAATAGCGCCTTGCCCGACGCGCAAAATCCACTAGGCGACTTGGGCCCGGTGGAAGCAGCGTTGCTTGAAGTGCAACATGGGCAGGCAGGACAGGCAGGACAGGCAGGGTCCTCGCGCCCGCGCCCGGCCGGGCCCTCGCCCGCGCGCAACAACCCGCGCCATACCAGGACCTCGCGCTCGCGCTCGCGCTCGCGCTCGCCCCTCACGCCGCCACCACGCTCGCTCTCGCGCTCGCCGCCACGAAACCGGGAAATTCCACCACCGCAACGTGAAAATGCAATGCCTGCGATGCTTCCGCACGATCCCTACTGGGACCTGCCTCCGCCTTCGCCACCAGTGCCGGGTGTTCCAGGGCGTATGCCGTCACGTCAGATTTCGGAACTGCCCGATCCGGTTGCAAGGCGCGAGCAACTAGACCGTCTTGAAAACGCTGACAACGCCGAAAACGTTCCCTTCAACCCCGGGCGTCGCCCGAGCAACCCGAATGCCGTCGATGACGCAAATGCGCACCTGCATCCTATGGCTCGACACGGGCCGGGCACCGGCCCGTTGGCGGAACAAGATTACCCGTACAGAAATGCGGCGGCCCTAGCCACTGACGACGACAACGACCAACCAAGCTACGTATCGCCGGTGGGCCAAGACCCTCGCCCTGACGACGACAATCCACCCTACATATCGCCGGTGGGCCAAGTCTCTAACCCTGATGACGACAATCCACCTTACCAAGGCCTCGCGGCCGACGCTAACGAACAAACGCGGTGGAGAAGCCTTCCCGCCGACCCCAACGAACAAACGCGGTGGAGAAGCCTTCCAGCCGACGCCAACGAACAAACGCGGTGGAGAAACCTTGGATCCGATTCTGGCCGGTCGTGATTGCCACGCGTAGTGGCATGTGCAAGTGACCCGTGTTTACCCATAAAGAGTGTAGTGGAGAATGTGGTAAGGTGATGTGGTACGAACCGCCTGCAGAAGACGCAGATTCCGAACTAGATCCCAAGACTCAATCTAGTCTGCTCGTACAAGCCACTGCAAGCCCGCGTTTGCACGTGTGGTGTGCCCCGTGGCCGGTGGCCAAGGGCGGGCCGACGCTCTACCACGCTACAAAGTGCGTCGTTTGCGACGCGCCTGGTCTTCGTGTAAACCGCAGCGGCAAGGCAAAAAAGGGGCGCAGCCTGCCGCAGCCGTGGTGTCCAAAAGAGTGCCCCGGTGCGCCCCGCGATTGGGAATTGGTGCGCAAACAACATCAAGACCACGACATAGACTCGGAACAAACAGACGACGCCATTGCCGACGAAACGGCAGAAACCGCACACACTCTGATGTTACTGTTGCAAGGCACTGTCGGAAGCTCTGGCGCGCTTGAGCGCGTCTTGAAATAGTCCTTCAATGCAGTCTTTCAAAGTCTGGGGAAGGTTGGCAACGGCCTTTAAGAATATCCCAACATATATTACGTTGGGCCCGTCCCTGTGCCGCAGCCGTGTAAACCCTAGAGCCATCATGGCATTCGCCACCCCGGTAACAAACTCGAGAGATTTCTTGGTGCTCATGTCGCTGCCTCGTTCTGTATAGCCATCTAATTCTTGAGCAGTGTAATATTGAAGTGCGACAACGATGTCAAAATCGTCCGCTTCCATAGAACTTTCGACAGTAACCAGCGCGCTTTTTTCCTTCATTGCTAGTGCAACGTAATTCATCGTTTCATCAACGTTCTCCACGCTCTGCAGGGCTGTCACAATGTCTTGAGAAAAAAGCGGCAGGAAGCGCCATTCCACTGCCTCCAGTTCCATCAAAACGCCCATCCGGTCATCCAGCTCGATGCCCGCCATCTTACGATGTTTGAGACGCCTCCACATCTCGGCGTGCACTGCATCCTCTTCTTCAGATGGACCTTGTCCCTTGTATGGCACTGTTTTGAAACCGAGACACGCCATTCTGTTCACATGCCTCCACACTTGAAGAACGAATTTCTTGTCGCCTTCTTCTGTCTCAGAGTTGTTTGTGGGTACGCGAAACCAAAGCCTCATGCTTTTTGAAAGTGCACCAGCATCGACTTGTATCTTTATGCTTTTGTTGGCTTCGGGTTCGCTTTGCTCTCTGAGCATTTGTGCCGTAAAGAGGTAGAGAGTTTTTTGGATCTCGCTCGTTGACGCCGGCTTGCGGAACAGAGCGCCTGGCTTGGACTCAAACCTTTCCGCAAAATAGTAAACGTAATGCTCGTCGGCGGGATTCGGTTCCTGTGCGTAGCCCAGATCTTGTGTGCGTTTTCCGGTTTTGGGGTCCAAATATACGTCGATTCGATACACTTGTCCGGTCGTCATGTTTATCTTGCCAATGAGATGGTTGTTTTCTGGGGAGACGTCAAACGTCTTGTCAGTGTCCATGACCATAGACACATTTTTCTGTTCTTCGTCTTGGTTGATGGCTTGTCGTTCTTCACGAGTATCGATACTCCTAGACGGCTCCAACGTACACCAGACCTCGTTTTCGGGTAGATCGCGATTAGTGGAGCAGTAGGCCATGCACGCCGAAGACCACTCGTACAAGGCGGCTCGGATGGCCATGGCTGCATGTGGCGCACGTGGCAGATTTGGAGTCAGGTAGCGATAGTCAACGTCAGGGGTCCGTTGTTGTTGTTCCTCGTACAACTTGCTCAGCTCGTCATACTTTGCGCTGTACTCGTTGCTCTGAAATGAATTCACGTGACCACCTTCCCTGATCGCTTGTATTTCTTGCAGAATACGGTTGAGTTCGGCTTCGTAGGGCAAACGAGCATTCGCGCGTTCGTTTGCGTCTTCGTCGTACTTTTTCTGACGGCGAAGCCGCAGCGACATTCTTGCAAATTCTGCAATGTACGGATCCAGTTCCTGCTTGAGTGCGGCGTACCGAGTGTCGCTGTGTTCGGCGTCGGACTCGTCAACGGCGTAGCGATACAAGCGGGAAGGGTAGACATACTCTTCGCCCTCTTTTGACGTCTTCCAAGCCATAAAGTCAATGTACTCAAACTCAGGGTGCACCTCTAGTTGAATGAACATTTGGAGCAACCACTTGGCGTTGTTGAACTGGTCGTCGTCGCTTTTGGGGTGGCGTCCGAAGAAGATCGGCTTGTCGACGTTGTTTTTGCTTTTATTATTCCCGGGACATTTAAACTCCGCGCCGTTGAACGCGTACTTGATGTCCTCATTGTGATTGTCCGTGACTGCGTCGGTTGTCGCAACCAATTGATCCATCCAACTATAAGTCCACGTATCCGTCCGCACATTGTCACCTCTGAGCCTGTCAGGCGGAACTATTCCTTCAAGGTCGTCTAACCGCACAGGCGTGCTCTTTGTCGTGTAATCGGCATCGGTGGTGGTCGCGCCATTCCAACGTGCATGAGAACGTCCGAATTGCGAGCCAATCTGTTCCACGTCACAGTTGGAGAATAGTTTCTGAAAAGCGTGCATTGCGTAAGGTTCGTGCACATTTCCATGCTCNAGCATTNNCTGAACGGCGAAATTAAACACCGGTGCATCNAGACGCCCGTCGTTTTGTTTGAGCTGCTCTCGAAACGGCAAGAACCGTCTGTAGGNNTNNATGTCGGTTTTNTTGGACGGCAGCCAGTCGATAAAGTTCGACGCCGAGATTTTCCACCGCTTCATCTCGGAGAATCTCGGGTCGTCTGGCCCGTCAGGACCGCGCACAAACCGTTTGCGTATCCTTGACGCGTCTGTCATGAAATCGTCATCGTCACTGCTCATTTTTGCGCTTCCACAACTTTCAAGAATGAAACGCGGCAATATCGCGCGTGGCAACGGAGCGGCGCGGATGTGATTCAGCCACACACCTTTTTTATTTTTAAAAAGTCGCACTCAATGGCCCCTGCTGCGCTGAACCGCGTTCATATTCAGCGAGTTGAGAGTCAAGTTGAAACCAGCTCGCGGAGTGGCTCCGGAACAGGCAACTGGCAATCCCCGCCCCCCAGACGGCGCGGCCGTTCCTAATAGCAGCGGTCGCGACGCCGGGCCCATGCCCGCGCCAACCCCTGCACCGGACGCAATCACTCGGAATTGCGACCGCGACGGGCTGCCGCCGCCGCCGCTGCCGCCGCCGCCGCCGCCGCCGCCGCAGCCGCCGCTTCGGGATGCCGTGAGCAACCGGTCCGGCCGGACGGCCGGCATGGGCGACAGCACCGCGCGCTGCTGCAAGAGCGCCTCCCGCTCTTCGTTGGAAACACCGCCAAACCCCGGTTCGCCACCCACCGTGTGCGAAAGACTAATGCCATTGTGCGCTGCCATTTCGCGCAGCGCATACGGGTTGGCCGTGCAGGCCGCGCGGCCCTTGTACATCTTGTGCAAAAGCTCGGGCGTCGCGGACCCAGGGTTGGAGCTCTGGTCCATCAACCCGCCCACTTTGAGGATGGCGGCGACCAATTCTGCACAGAAGAAGCTGCTCCCGTCGGTGTTCCGCGGCCACAGCACGCTCCGCGCCATGCCGTAGTTGGAAAAGGGCTTGCCGACGCACTGCGTCTTGGCGTAGTGCAGCATTCGCTGCACGGCCCGCTGCGAGCACCCGAGCTGCAAATACTCGTAACACGGATTCCGACCCGTGCGCTCGACAAGCTCCACCCCAGTGTTGTCGTTGAATACGCGGCACACGTTGGTCATCATGCCGTTGGTGCCAACGTCCTCTGCGCAAACACAACGCTCGGCCTGTGTGTCTAGCTAAGGAGTGTGTCGGTTCTAGTGTGTAAGCGGACCTCCGATTGCCACCTCCACGTGCGTCAGGTTGCTCATCTGGCACGCCGCGGCCGCAAGGTTCAAAACCGGCTCCTTCCACCACCGCTCGCCCATGCGATAAAAAACCAAGGTGACAGACGACCCTTGGTCGGACATGTTACACGCGACGACACGTTTTTGCGTTCACGCGTCACTCGCTTACTTACTTCACATTTCCTTTTGAGGAGCTTATCCTTGGCACTCTAGCGTCGTTGTGTTTTTTTTGATACTCACTCCGGGGTCGCCGTCGATGTCTCGGTTTCGCGCTCCGGGGTCGCCGTCTGCATCGTCGGCGCGCGCGCGGCCGCCGCGTTCGTCATTGCGTTGCGAGCTGCCAACTCCAAGCCGCGAACGCGCCCCGCCGTCTGTTCGGCGTCCGCCGCCGCTTGAGCCAGGTCCGGAAGCACACTCTTCAGCAGACTTTGCATCGAGTTTGACGCCCGTCGCGCGTCTATGATTTGCTGCGAACTCAGCCCGACCGCGTCGTCGCGCCGCGTCACGCTCTCCAGCGCGCCGACCAAGTGCCCAATGGCCCGTCGGTAGTGCATGCAGACGCGCAGCGTTTGAGTCCGGTAGTCACACAGGAGATCAACGTCCTCCACGGACGCATTCTGAAGCGCGTCGCTGGGAGCAGAGGCTTCCACCACCTGGCGCAACGAGTGCTTGAACTCGTCGACCTCACTTGAAAGTACCGTCGTCATGGAGTCGAGCCTCCGCTGCACGTCGGCCTGAAACGTCCTAGCATCGGCGTGCTCATTCCTCGCAAACGTGTGCATGAGCCGCGCCGCCACTTGGTCGCTTGCCGGCCGGCCCACAGCGTGCGCGACGGGAACGGCGCCCCGCACCAATTGCTCATTGTTGACCGGTTGCTCCGGTTCCGCCGCCACACGCCTCTCAACATGCACTTGCGGCGGATTCGCATTGCGGGGCCTGCTCTCAGCAACAACCTCCATTTCTTCCTCCTCTTCGCTGTCTTCTTCATCCTCCGACTCTGCCGAATCCTCTTCGTCTTCCGACTCTTCGTCCGACTCTTCGGTGAGGTCGTCTTCGTCTTCGTCGTCGGACCTCTCGACGCGTGCACGTTTCTTCGCAAGCTTGCGGCGCGCAGCGGCGCCGTTGCCTGCGCCACCATTGCTGTCAATTGCGTCTGATCGCTTCCAGTCGTCATTGTCCGACGGCACGTCGTCCTCCATAACGCACTCCGCGCTCGGCGGCGCAGAAGCGGGCGCTGCTTCTGGAGAGGACGCAGATGCGTTGTTAGGAAGCATCGACTCTACGCGCGAAGACAGCGGTTGTTCGTCGTCTCCGGAAGAATCGTCTGTCGTTTTCGAGTCGTCGAATAGACCTGCAAGCGACATGGCGGGGATTGCGTGTTGCTTGCGGCACTCGCTCCGCGTTCATAACGTCACCTAGCGCTCCACAAAGTGAAACTGGCGGGGAGACGCAACTTGCGGAGTTCGCGTGGCAGGATTGTTTTGCACCGCAACGCCACTGCGAGCGCGAGCATGCTGCGGTTGCTGCTCGTCTTATTCTCATTCGTGCGGCCGCTCGTCGCAATCAAGGAAGCCATCGATCTTCCCGGTAATAGACAGCTTAGGTTCAAGTCGCGCGAGCTCCAAACCGTACCGGAAGAGCTCTCGTGCCTGACGGCTGATGCATTGGAGGTGCGGCTTGATTTTACAGATGCTGTCATCATGCACAACAACCTTGGCGGGTCCGGGTGCTCGTGCGATGGGAAGAGCACAGGCGGTACCATGGTTGAATGTCATTCCAATTCGCTGCTTTGTCCTCCGGACGGCAGCGGCGCCATTCAGCCCGTCGGCCAAGACTTTCCCGGCAATCCCGACTGCTCACTGCCAGGAAGCGTCTTCAACGGCTACATGGGCGACGATTGCTTTGAAGGCATGCGCATTGGAAATGTCATGGATCCCACCAATAGAGGATTTCTCAGAGACAAGCGAGAACAAGAAGGCGGTTCTGCCGCCGAAATCAAACGAGTCGACATGATCATCATGCAAGACACACCCGGCGGCGGCGACTGGTATACGTCGATGCCAACGTGGACCGGCCTAAAACTTTCAGGCGGAGCCGCGGCATTTGTCGACATGAACGTCGACGGAATGGAAGGAGGCGGCGATTGCTCACTTTCGAGCTGTGGAAGGCCCGACAACAGCGATGGTGTGCAAACGGACATTCTCGTCAAGTTTGTGGACGCCACCGCGGCAGCAGATGGCGCGGCCCCCGGCGGACCGACCGAGACGAACGTGAAAATCACGTCGCTCGAGCTCACGTTTTACGACTTTGATCATGAGGCCATGTACGACAACACCCGGCCGTACATGCCGGGGCGCGAGTGCCTCTCGGTTTACGATTACGACGCAATGGCCCGTGTAGGCGGAGAAGACAACTACCTCGACGGAATGCACTCACGCTACTTTTGGTACGGCCCCCAGTGTCGAGACGTCAACCGGCAGGACGACGCCGATGTGGTGTCAAACGGAGGAGTCTCCGAATCGTGGCCCTACTCAGGCGCCAAGTTTGACAACGGCCACTCCTACGCACAATCGCCCGTCTACCCCTACACCTTGGCCGGCTACGGCAACCCCGACTACCCGCTCTTTTGCTGCAACGACGCCAGCTCGATCGACGCGACCACCGAGCGCTGCGCCGACGGCTCCATGCCCGTGCTCTGCGTCCCGCCGGCCGACACCAGGGACAAAGGAACGTTTGGTGTCATCACCGGAAGCGCGCTGCAGACCATACCCGGCTTCTGCGGCGCCTACCCATACGACTCCGGCGCGACGTCCTGTTCCTCAGGCGGCGGCAATTGCCAATGCACCGACCCGGCGCAGTGGATGACGGGCTACTGGGAACTGATCGATGGCAGCCCTTGGAACTACGGGCAAAACGGCGCGTGCCTCGACTGGTCTCACGTTAACATCAAGTTTGGCGGCGACGTCATCTGCGACCAAGGCAAAGGACCCGGATGCGTACCGGGCCAAGATCCTTTTTTCGCAATGAACCAGGTCGAAAAAACGTACGAAGGAGCGTGCTTAAACACCAAGACGGGCTCCGAGGCGCAGTGCAACAGCCACATGGCCACGCTGTGCTCGACCGTAATGGGCTACGGGTGGGACAACCCCACGCCCGGCGTCGCGATGAGCGACTTTCAGAAATCAAAGTCCGTCTCGGTCTGGTGGTCGGACGTCTCACAATTCCGCTTCAGCTACACGATTTCCGGTGGGCAAATCAGCAAGGGTCGCAACATGGCGTTTTCGGGCAAGAGCGCCGTCATCACGCCGTGCATGCCACCGCCCTCGCCGCCGCCGCCGACGACGCCGCCGCCTTCTCCAGTGTCGCCGCCGCCGCCGCCGGCGGCGCCGTGCACCTGGAACTGCCAGCACATTACAAAGGACGACCATTGGCAGTACGCCAAGACCACGTGCCAGAATGCGCACCTGCAAGGCATGCTGTGCTACAACTTTTGGGACACGGCCAAGGCCCAGGCGGTCTACGGCGCCGCCGTGCCGATTGAGGTTGTGGAGTCGCCCGGCGCCCCCGTCACGTTTGCAAGACGCCATCTCGAGGGCGCGGAAGAAGCAGACGTGGAGAGCATGGGCGACTTGCTCTTAGCGTCGCCGACTCCGACGCAGGTCGTGGAGTCGCCCGAGCCAACAAAGCGCGACGACGAGCACAGCCGTGACTACACCGCCATCGACGATCCAGACGACGGGACCCCCAAATACCCGGGGCCGATTGACGGCACCTTGTTGCAGGCGCTCCTGCTGTCGAGCAACGAGCACCAGGAAAAGATGGTTGCGGAGCGGCGGCGCAAGCTCGAATTGCCCACTGGGGCGACCGATTGGGACGCCGTTCACGACGAATTCTTCCAAGTGGCCTGCTGGTGCATGCCCAATCCCGTGTCGCCGCCGCCTTCTTCGCCGCCCTCGCCGCCACCGCCGTCGCCGCCGCCGCCCCTGGAGCCGCCGAGCCCGCCGCCGCCCTCGCCGCCGCCGCCGGAGACGCCATTACCCTCCGAGCCGCCG
>PAAT01000138.1 GCA_002698965.1 Rhodopirellula sp.
CGAGGAGGTGGTGGAGAGTCCGACTCACCTTATTGGTTAGAGTCAACCGTTTCTAACTTCAAGATTTTCCACTAACGCATGTCCGATTATGGTCGCAATCCGGCAGATAGACTACCTGTCCCTTACCGCGAGCAAGCGTATGCATTCGATCCGTCACAGGACAAAGATCGGCCAAACCGGGTTCCTTTAACTCCGACCATGTTGACTGTAGGTTGCCGGATCATTGTCCGCGATCACCAGGCCACCGGCTGATATCGGCTCTTGGATAGCGATAGAGGATCATCTTGCCTCGGACGGTCCGTAAGCTCAATTCACAGGGAAAGGTCAGTTGTTGATTAAATGGCATATCTGGAAACTTGCCACCACGCATCCAGGCCATTTGAATACACCGACCGTCTTTCTTTGGTACATCACTCCAGGTTTGGGTTGCATAGAAATTGAAACCATAATCGAGCGCCTCTTTCTGCTGCTCTACATGAAACTCCCTTCCATCAAACTGACCGACAACGTAACTTCCGTTTCCATCTGATAGCACCCATTTTATATTTTCCTGATCGTCATCAAGTGGTAACTGAAAGATATCAGGGCACTCGAACATATCTGGAAAGGTGCTTAATTTTTCCCAGTTTTTCAAATCAGCAGATCCAAAGAAATTGTAACTTCTGCCCGGCGGTCCATAGACGATCATGATCCACTTAGAATCCGGTTCGTACCAAAAGACTTTCGGGTCACGATCGGCGTGTGCCAGAATTGGATTCTCTTTATATTTCGTCCAGGTCCGCCCACGATCGATGCTGTAGGCCATGCACTGCACCTTGTTCTTCCAGCCGGTGAAGAAGGCGAGCAATGCTTTTTCCTTTGCTGTACCAAACCCTGAGGTGTTATTCCAATCAACGACGGCACTGCCTGAAGCAGTATTTCCGAGAACGGTGTCGCGGATTAGCTTTGGAGGTAGTTCTTCCCAGTGCAGTAAGTCTTTGGAAACGGCATGGACCCAATAGCTTCCAGCACCGTTTGCAAACAGATGCCATTCACCTTTGTAGAAGACCAGGCCGTTGGGATCATTTATCCAGCCCTGCTCTCCACCATGCGGCGGTTCTGGCCTGATGACAGGATTCAGCTTGTGAAGCGTCCACTGTCTGGCAGTGAAGTGAAATTGAGGTCTAAGTCGTTCTCGGTATACGGGAATAGGCTGTGCAAGAACGGCCGACGAGGAGAATAAGAGAGGCAACAGAGTACTGAGGACAATTAAACCACATCTATTGAATTTCATAGGGTACCTTGCAAGCCATTAGATAATGCTCATGTATCGCGATATTTTAGGGAACGGGGTATCCTTTGATTCTTGGCACAGGATATTTCCGTGTCAACGAAAATGCCTTGACTCCACGCGGTTGTATGAAGGTGCCTACACGAAGTAGGCCCTGCGGTGATCGACAGTGAACGCAACAGCGACTACAAACGTGTCAGCCAAATCTCAGACAAACTCAACACCAAAAGCAAAGACTTCTTAGACAGAGCGAAGCAAATCCAGACGACCAATTATTCTTTTACAAATGTCGGAGCGTCAATGACATCGAAGTCGCGTGAGGTAACATCCATGAATGCCTGCTGCTCCTGGATACCTTTGAAAATTTCACCGGATTGGTAATCCTGCATGGCTTGCTGACTCTCCCAGATATAGACACCGCCGTATGTGTTCCCCTCATCATCTGCGAGGAAATACTTAGCCCTAAGCCCTGGAATGGTCGGGAAAACTGAAGAGACTTCAGCAAGGATGGCATCATATTCTGTTCGGGCGATGCCATTGAGTTTGAAATTAACGATCTGTAGATGCATCGGACTTTCGATAGGTTCAGGGATGTAATGGATTCCAAGCACACTGCTACTAGATGGACTGGCGCGCAACTAGTTTTAGTATCATCAGAGTATGTCAGCAGTTCAAGTTAAGTTGACGTATCAACAATTGTAGCGTTAACCAAGCATTGGATGGTTTTGTTCAGATCTACCGGCTAAAAACTCATTAGCTATGCTATCGCGGGGATTTGGAGCATAACGAAGAGGTAGAATGCGAGTGATAGGATACTGAAAAGACAGGTCCATTTTAGATTAGGGTATGACCAATATACAAAGGTCTGTTAACAGGGATCTTTTTGGCCACTGGGGTGTCAACCGGATTAGAATTATGTTCGGGGATTTCTTGGCAGCCGCACAGAAACAATACAGCAATGACCAAAAGTCCGGTTCGTTTAGTTAGGCTCATTACTTTTAGAGCTCATTGAAATAGGATAGCAGACACCAATTTCGTATAGAGTATTATTTCTCCACCCTTCTTGTTTATTCTTTGCCTCACTCTTATTTTGTCTTCAACACGAACTGTTAGATCGCTGATCAACGAGAAAACCAATATGCTATTTTCGCTTGCAAATCGTTCACAAAGTTTCCATGTGGTCCTATTTGTTTTATTCATACCTATTTTTACGCATGGAGAATCTTTGGCTGCTTTTCCGGTGCGCTCGGATGATTGTCAGGCATCGTCTATCCAACCAAACTTTGATGCCATTGAGTCGATTGTTGAACAGGGCATCAAAGACGGGAAAATGCCGGGTGCGGTGGTGGTTATTGCTGACCGTGAACGCGTACTTTATCGTCGCGCCTTTGGACAAAGGCAGGTAAAACCGATTGCTGAACGGATGACGGTCGATACTGTGTTCGACCTTGCATCTCTGACCAAACCAATTGCTACTGCAACCTCGATAATGAAACTCATTGGTGAAGGACAGCTTTCTCCTCAGTCAAAGGTCTCTGATTTCCTGCCTGAATTCGGTAAGCATGGCAAAGATGTGATCACGGTCGAAGACCTGCTATTACATGTGGGTGGCCTGATCCCCGACAATTCGCTGCGTGACTACCGCGACGGAGTTGAAACCTCATGGAAGAAAATTTGTGACTTGAAGCCTGTTACGGATCGCGGAACAAGATTCACATACACGGATGTCGGATTTATTGTTTTGGGGAAGCTTGTTGAGCGAATCAGCAACCAACCGTTAGACAAATATGCACAACAGCATGTGTTCGCTCCCCTTGCGATGAAAGAAACAACCTTCAACCCGCCGGTGGAACTCAAAAAACGAGGCGCGACAACGGAACAACGTGACGGGAAGTGGCTTAAAGGTGAAGTCCACGATCCACGCGCTCATCTACTGCAGGGGGTTGCTGGACATGCAGGCCTGTTTTCGACCGCCGATGATCTGACAAAATATGGTCAGCAAATGCTGCGTATTTCGGCAGGTGATGAAACCTTACCATTTCCTCGGTCCACCTTCAAAATGATGACTCGCCCCCGCAGTGTACAGCGTGAATCGCAAATTATTGGTACGCGAACCTATGGCTGGGACCACCGTTCACCCTACTCGAGCAATCGCGGCGATCAATTTTCTGATACTGCGTTTGGCCATGGGGGTTTCACCGGTACAGTGATGTGGATCGATCCTGAAAGAGACCGCGTATTTATTTTTCTTAGCAATCGCCTACACCCTAATGGTGATGGTAGTGTGAATCGGCTTGCAGGTGAAATTGCTTCCCTTGTGGGAACCCTTTCGAAACCGTGAGATTTTGGGCACTAAACGGGAATTCGATAAACAAAATCTAGCGGTACATCATTAAATTCGTATTGTTCTTTTATCGTTGAAAATCTTCTATGAAGTCACTCACAACAGTCGTATTGCTTTTCAGCGTCCAATGTATCTCACACGCTGATGTGCGTATGCCCAGTCTTTTCAGTGATCGCATGGTATTGCAGCAAAAGACGGAAAATATTGTCTGGGGCTTTGCCGATCCGGGTGAAAAAATATCGGTTGAAGCGAGTTGGGGTAATACCGCCAAGACGACAGCCAATGCTGTAGGTAAGTGGCGAGTCCCACTGCAAACACCTTTGCATGGAACTGGATATTCCATCACCATACGTGGAAACAATGCGATAGTACTAAAAGACGTCGCGATTGGTGAGGTCTGGTTATGTGCAGGTCAATCCAACATGGGATGGGCACTGGGTAATTGTTTTGACGCTGATCGCGAAGCGGTACATGCGAATGTACCAAATCTGAGGATCTTCAAATCATCGCGTGAACACTGGCATGAACCACTCGATGAATCACGTGATCTACTCGCCACATGGGTTTCCTGCACACCTGACACCGCTACAACGACTTCAGCCGTTTCCTACTACTTTGGTAAGACGCTCCAGGAAACTCTTGGGGTTCCCGTTGGAATCATTGTTCAGGCTTACGCTGGAACACCTATCGAAGGCTGGATGCCCGTCAATATTCAAGCTGGCGAAAAACGCACAGACCAACACATGGCTCAATTAAACAAAACGTCACGGCGTTATGACCGTGATGAAGCGTTGAAGACGTGGGAGCAGGAACACATCACCTACAGGCAAAAGGTTGCCGCAGGTGAAACGATGAAGAATCAGTGGAGAAAATTACAACCCCCCTTTATTACAAAGCCCGCCAACCTTGGCCATCAATATCCTGGTCATATCTACAACGCCATGATTCATCCTGTTCGGCCTTATGGTATTCGAGGTGCGATCTGGTATCAGGGTGAAAGGAATTCAAAGAATGTTCCGCAGGCAGAACACTATCACGAGCAAATCAAGAAATTAATCAGCTATTACCGATCTTCCTGGCACGAGCAGTCGGATGGAAATGTTGACGAAGATTTCCCGTTTATCCTTACTCAGTTGCCCAGTTGGCATGCACCGCAAAATAAGCCCACTGAAGACTTGGAAGCACCTTGGGTCGTTAACCGTGAGGCGATGCGTTTGGCCGGCAAGGAAATGCGCAATGTAGGGCTCGTTGTTTCCATCGATACAGGGGATCCGATTCTCCTGCACCCCAAGAATAAACGACCGATCGGAATACGACATGCCTTGTATGCGCTTGAAAATATTTATGACATCAACGTGGTAGGTTCGGGGCCACGGTTGCGAAATCAAAACATTAACGGGAATCGAATCTTTCTGGACTTTGATTCCATCGGCAGCGGCCTGATTACAGCCAACGATTTGATCCAATCGGATGACACAAGATTGAACTCTTTTGCAATTGCTGGGGCTGATAGGCAGTGGCAATGGGCAGATGCTGTCATCGAGGGTAATCAAGTGATTGTTTCGTCGAGTCAAGTCAAATCACCCGTTGCGGTACGCTATGCGTGGGCGATGAACCCGTCCAAACGTAACCTGCTCTACAATCGCGAAGGCTTGCCCGCCTCACCATTTCGTACAGATGACTGGCCGTTATTTGATCCGAAAAATGAGATCATCGACGTTACCAAGCCTCAGGTTCCGGAAGGTTACCTGACAACGGATTGGATACGGCCGGCTATGAAACAAAACGTTGGCTCGCCCATGCGTGGAGTTATACGTCAAAAGGATGATCCTGAAAAATACCAAATAGAGAATCGGGAACCAGGAAGTCGAGAGATTGATGAAGGAACCGCTCCTGAAATTGCAGACCTTCAGGCGGAGGATGTTTCCTATGCGCTGGAAAAAAATGTTCCGTATCTGAAAACGCCGTTTTTCAACACTTCGCCACAAGATCGAATGGACGGAATCGCTGTCGGCAGCTTAGGTAAGGCCACTAATCTCTCGAAGGCTCTTCTCGCTTTTGCAGAGGAGATTGCTGCCGGCGATCATGGAGAGATTGATAGTCTTCTGTTATATCGCAACGACAGATTACTTTTTGAGTCTTACTATCGTCGTGGTCGAATTAATTACCCTCACTACCAAATGTCGATCACCAAATCCTACACCGCGATGGCGATCGGTCGAGCGATTCAGTTAAATCATCTGAGCATGGAGGACTTGGATCGTCCCATCATTGATTTTCTAAAAGAGATTGATCAATCGAAAATCGTTTCCGGGGCTGAGCAGATCACACTCGCCCAGGCGCTGAACATGAAATCAGGGATTCGGATTGATCGCGCTGAAGTTAATGAGCTTAGAAAAGAAAAGGATCTTTTGTTGGGGCAGGGACAAATCCAGGCTTACCTGCAATACAGCGCCCCAATACCCAGGACCAAAAAGACCTTCAAATATCAAGGCTCAGATCCTTCGGTGGCGATGCAGGTGCTGGAAGCAGTCGTCCCGGGTTCGGCCAGAAATTTTATCGAAACAGAACTACTTGCGAAACTTGGAATTACCAATTTTGCCTGGCAAGATGACGTCAGTGGACTCCCTAAATCAGCTGCTGGAAGCAGTATGTGTTCACGTGACATGCTCAAGTGGGGTGTGTTGGTGAGTAACGCTGGCAGGTGGAATGACCAACAATTGATTCCGGCTGACTTTGTCCAACGTGCAACAGATCGTATCCACACCAATCCTCAGGGAACATCCTACGGTTATTTCTGGTGGCGACACGACATGCGGGTCGGAGATCGTACGTACGATTGTCAATCGGGTCGTGGCGCAGGTGGCCAATTCATTCTCATATTGCCGGAATTGGATTTGATCATCGTGGTGACTGCACACCACCAAGGGATGGGGGAAATGTTGCGTATGGTGCCTCAGAAAATTCTTCCCGTATTCACGCGGCCCACCGCAACAAGCAACGAGTGATTCTGCGAGCCGTGCAGGCAATCTAGAGCCCATGGTACGTGTTACTCTGAGGGTCTGGTGAGCGGGTCGGGATTAGAGGTTCCCAGCCCAATTTCGGGCAAGTGACCTTGAGAATGCCAGCTTCGCACATTGTAGTGTTTCTTTCGCGAGTTAGTCATCAATGAATATTACTCACAGAGTCGCTGAGAAGATCATAGTTAGGGATAAGCGAACCAAAGGTAAATGTTTTTCGAAGTGCGTGAATCCCACTGTCACGATTCATTAATTGTTACCATTATCTTATTCAGGTTTCGTTGTAACCCGCACCCTCAAGGTGTGATAATGAAATGACATGCTTTGAAGCCCTCCACTCCATAACAATGATAAAGAAAAGAAGATTCTAAGATGAGAATTCTATACTTGATTATCGCGTTCCTATTTGCAACGACCTGTCACGCTCAACCATCGTATAGCACCGTGAAAGACGTAGAGTTTGCTAATGTTGACGGCGTGTCACTAAGGCTTGATGCCTACATGCATCCTAGCGATACCCCAATGCCCTGTATTATTTATGTCCACGGAGGTGGATTTACCAGTGGAGACAAATCGCAGATTCAAGGACCTCTCTTCGAGCCACTGATGAAGTTAGGTTTTTCTTATATCAGCGTTAATTATCGACTTGCTCCGCAGGTGAAATACCCAATCTTGACCGATGATGTCGAACGAGCCATTGCTTTCGTTAAAACCAATAGCAAACGGTTTAACGTGAATCCTGACAAGCTAGTGCTGATGGGAGACTCGGCTGGTGGGTTATTGGTTTCTTACGTTGGCGCGAAACATAAACCGGGTAATGAAGTGGCCGGTGTGATTTCATTCTTTGGTGAGCACGATTTGATTAATCGAGTTTCTGAAAATCCATGTGCCGTGGATGGTAAAACAATTCCGCGGCCTAAGGGTGGTTGTATTTCCGGTGGCCTGGCAGCTTATTTGGGGTTTAAGGAAGTGACCGAGGAGACCAGAAAGATTTTGAAAGCGGCTTCGTGTGTCACTCATGTCCATGAAAAAATGCCCCCCTATTTGTTATTGCATGGCACACGTGATTATGGAGTGCCGATTGAACAGTCGATCAGTATGCACCAGGCCTTAAGGAAACAAGGTAACTATAGTCGCCTTGTTTCAGTCGTGGCTGGTAATCACGGGATTGGCAGTTGGTCTCAGCCAAGTCAGCAACATTATAAATCAGCTTTGAAACAGTTCCTGACAAAGCAGGTGCTTGAGTCTGAATAAAGCTATGTAGAGATAAGAGATTCAGGTGATCCAACCCTCACTTTCGCTATGTATTACCATCGTCTTATCTAATTCGTTAGCCACTGATGTTTTCTGCACTTGTTGGGGTTCATTCTCCCACTTGTCGATGTGAATAAGTCAGTCTAGGATGCATGTTTACCCGTTTATTGAAGCTGTCAAGTAATAGCGAATTCAACTATGCGTCACGTTATCTCAGCCTTGGTTCAAAACGTTCCCGGAGTGCTTGCGCACGTCTCGGGTATGCTTGCGTCCCGTGGTTTTAATATCGACTCACTTGCAGTGGGTGCGACTGAAGATCCGACACTTTCACGAATGACATTTGTGGTGGTCGGTGGTGAAAGTGTGCTCGAGCAGGTTGCAAAACAGCTGGAAAAGATCGTGACTGTGGTTCAGGTGACGGATATCAGTGCTCATCAGCATGTTGAGCGTGATTTGATGATCATTAAAGTAAAGGCTGAGGCAGGTAGTCAGCGATCTGAGATTCGTGAATTGGTGGATATCTTTCGTGGCAAGATCGTGGATGTTGGTCATGCAGAGATGATGATTGAGATTTCCGGTCGTGAATCCAAGTTGGAAGCATTCATTGAACGTGTCCGCCCTTTCGGTATTACGGCCTTGTCGCGTACAGGACGTATTGCACTGATTCGCAGCGATTCGCTGGCTTCAAACGAAAACGGCGAAGAGTGACTGAGTTTGCCCCGATAGTGAGTGTTTATAACTCGCGTGGCCTCAGATGAATAAAACAAGACCCCAATTTATATGTAAGTGAAAGAAGGTAACTTTCAATGGCAGCCCAGATTTATTACGACAATGATGCTGATCTTTCTCTTTTGAAAGATAAGACAATCGCAATTCTCGGTTATGGTTCGCAGGGACACGCTCAGGCACAGAACCTCCGTGATAGCGGATGTAACGTGATTATTGGTCAGCGTCCTGGAAGTGCAAACTATGACCTGGCTGTAAGCCACGGTTTCGAGCCAGTCTCACTTGCTGAAGCAACTCAGCAGGGTGATCTTGTTAATGTACTGCTTCCGGATGAAGTTCAGGGTGACATCTACCGTGAACAGATTCGTGACAATCTGAGCGAAGGTAACATCCTGATGTGCTCACATGGTTTCAACATTCATTTTGGACAGGTAGCACCACCAGCTGGTGTTGATGCTCTGCTGGTCGCTCCGAAAGGCCCTGGACATCTGGTTCGGGCAGAATATGAAAAAGGCGGTGGGGTTCCCAGTCTGATTGCATTGAGTGAGGGTGCCAGTGAAGAAACGAAGGCACTTGGTTTGGCTTATGCAAAAGGTATCGGTGGTACTCGCGGTGGTGTGATAGAGACGTCCTTTGCGGAAGAGACCGAAACGGACTTGTTCGGTGAACAGGTTGTCCTTTGCGGTGGCGTTAGCGAATTGGTGAAGATGGCTTTTGAAACTTTGGTGGAAGCCGGTTACCAACCTGAGATGGCTTACTTCGAATGTCTTCATGAATTGAAGTTGATAGTTGATCTGTTCTATGAAGGCGGTATTAGCTACATGCGATATAGTGTTTCAAACACTGCTGAGTATGGTGATTACATGACCGGTCCACGTATCATCACCGAAGATACGCGTCAGGTAATGCGTCAGGTATTAAAGGAAATTCAGGAAGGTGTATTTGCCAGAAACTGGATTTTGGAAAATAAAGGCGGAGCAGCTAACTTCAAGAGTCGCCGCCGAATCGATAAAGACCATGAATTGGAATTGGTCGGTCGTCGCCTGCGTAAACTAATGACTTGGATTGATGCAAAAGAATATTAATCTACATGGACTGCAATCTGGAAAACGGAGCCTTTGCGGTTCCGTTTTTCATGCGCATAGTGAAATATGGATTTGTTCAAGCTGGGTGATGCCTTCGGTTTTCTAGATTCCCAAAAGCTAAATTCAGGTATACGATTGGTGATATCTAAACTTCTCCCGGGAGTAAAATATTGAATCAATTTCATCCCCTTCCCGACTCGCTCACGTTACGTGTGCTCGATGGTGCCGATCGGGGTCGTATCTATAATGACCTTGAATTGCCGATAACCATCGGTCGTGAAGAAGGTAATGAGATTCAGTTGAACGACGAACGCATTAGTCGTTTTCATGTCAAACTGCAGCTGGATCATGAACAGGTTGTTCTTACTGATCTGGAAAGTACGAACGGAACAAAGGTCAACGGGGAGGAAGTTCAGATTAGGATTCTTCGCTATGGTGATCTGATCTCAGTGGGCCGTAGTGTTCTCTTGTTTGGCTCTCGGGATCAGATTGCAGATCGCTTGCAGCAGCAACGTACTGGTGATACCGGTTCAGAGTCCGGAGGCAATACGGATGAATCGCTGGCGTCACGTGCTGACCTTGGCTTTGAACTGAATTACGACGATGATCGGGAGATTCAAGCCGCGCTGCACGTCCTTGATCCACCAGAGATGCCGAGTCGATTATCGCCCGGGCAAGCGGCCCAATTGGCTGAAGTTATGGAATTTGTACATGCTCGCTTGCGATCTTTGATGAACTCATCCACTAAAATAGACACAGATACCATGGGGTTGAGCTTTCGGAAATGGCAAAGCCTGCTGGATTTGCAATCTCGAGTTTCTGAATATATCCGTCGGATTGGTGAACCGGAATAATAGGGTTTACCGTGTGGGAGCTATCAAAAGTCTTTGCTTAATAGTCCGCAGGCAAACCGGCTTGGACACTAGCGGTCGGCTAGGACTCAGCTCATATTTATCACGGCGGTCAATTGTCCTTCGCCGTTTTCTTTTTTAGAATTGAAAGCCATTAGACCGGTTTCTTTTTAGACTCACAACGATAGGGATAGGATGCCCATGAGTACTCGGCCGTTTACTCATTTACACTGCCACACGCACTATAGCTTGCTTGATGGCGCGTCCAGTATTCCGAAGCTCGTAGGCCGAGCAAAAGACCACGGTTTTAATGCTTTAGCCATCACGGATCACGGAAATTTGCACGGCGCCTTGCAGTTTTATAAAGAGTGCAGGAAGAACGAAATCAATCCAATCATCGGTTATGAAGCCTACATTGCTCCGAGTAGCCGTTTTGAGAAGTCCGGTTCGATGCGGGAGTCGAATTATCACCTTACATTGCTAGCCCAAAATCGTACCGGGTTTAAAAATCTGGTAAAGATGGCATCCCATGCGTACCTCGAAGGTTTTTACTACAAACCAAGAATTGATAAGCAGCTGCTTGAAGATCATAGCGAAGGGATTATCTGTTTAAGCGGATGTGTTTCGAGTGAATTTAATCAGGCCATTCTTAAAGGCTACGGAGATATTCCGAATTTAGATAAGGCAATTGAAGCCTCTAAGTGGTTTGAATCCCTCTTTGGTGATCGTTACTTTATCGAAGTGATGAATAACGGAATTGAGATTCAGCGTATGGCACTCGAAGGTGCGGTAGCAGTAGCTAAAAAATTGGGGACTCCGGTCGTGGCTACTAGTGATTGTCATTATGTTGATGCTGAGGATGCAGAAGCTCAGGATGTGATGCTGTGTATTAATACCGGAAGATTCCGTACGGACACTTCTCGTATGAAAATGGACGGCAACGAGTACTATTTGAAAAGCGCTGAGCAGATGTACGAGGCCTTTCCGGGGATGGAGGATGCAGTTTCCAGAAGTCAGGAAATTGCCGACACCGTCGATATTGACCTGGAGTTAGGGAAGCGTTACTTCCCTTCATTTAAGTTGCCCCCTGAACGAAACGCTGCTCAGTACCTTCGCGAACTTTGTGAGGAAGGTTTGCGAGAACGTTATGAAGGTGACCCGGAGATGGTCAGTGAGGACGGGGTTCTGGCTGAGATCGTTCAAAAACGCCTCGATCGCGAATTGGGAGTCATCGAGAAACTCGGATTTGACGACTACTTTCTCATTTGCTGGGACTTCGTCGTTGTTGCTCGTGAACGGGGAATTCCGGCAACGGCTCGTGGAAGTGGTGTTGGGGCGATTGTTTGCTTTGCACTGTATCTCAGCCATGTTTGTCCGATTAAGTATGACCTGCTCTTTGAACGATTTCTTGATGAGAATCGCTTGGAAGCTCCTGATATTGATATCGACTTTTGTAAGGATCGCCGGGGTGAAGTGATTCAGTATGTGAAGGATGAGTATGGTGAAGCTAATGTGGCTCAGATTGGTACTTTTGGGACGTTGGCATGTAAAGCCGCGATCAAAGATGTCGGCCGAACTTTAGGNATTCCACTCCACCGTGTGAACCAGATTACGGGGATGGTTCCGGAGGAGTTGAAGATCACAATCAGTGCGGCACTTGAAAAAAGTGCTGAAATGAAAATGGTTTATGAGTCTGATCCTGAGATTCGGGAGATGCTTGACTTGGCCCAACGAATTGAGGGGCTGGCTAGAAATGTGGGTACTCACGCTGCGGCAGTTGTCATCGCCGACGAACCATTGACGGAATACGTACCACTCTGCCGTGTTACCGGTAAAGAAGACGTCATTACTCAGTGGTCGATGAATGATGTGGAAGATGCCGGCCTTCTCAAGATGGATTTTCTGGGACTAAAGAATCTGACGATTTTAAGAATTGCGGTGGATCTGATCGAACAAACCACAGGTAAACGCGTTGATCCGCTCAAATTCCCTTTGGATGATCAAGCCACTTTTGATTTGCTATGTCGTGGCGAGACGAAAGGTGTATTCCAGCTTGAGTCCGGTGGGATTCGTGATTTATTACAGCGAATGAAACCTGATCATTTCCATGATATTATTGCGACGAATGCTTTGTATCGCCCCGGCCCGCTTGAAGGTGGCATGGTCGATGACTATATCGCCGTGAAGCACGGTCAAAAAGAAGCGCAATATGCTCATCCAGTCCTTAAGGAGATTCTCGAGGAAACGAACGGAGTGATGGTATATCAGGAGCAGGTGATGAGAATTCTAAACCGGCTCGGTGGTATTGAATTGGCCAGTGCATATACCTGTATTAAGGCGATTAGTAAGAAGAAAGAATCGGTCATCCAATCCAATCGGGAAGATTTCTTCCGGGGAGCTGTTGAAAAAGGCCTTCCTCAAAGAGAGGCTGAGAATTTCTGGAATATGATCGTCAAGTTTGCTGGCTATGGTTTTAATAAAAGTCATTCAACAGCCTATGCATTGATCGCTTATCAAACGGCTTATCTTAAGGCCCATTATAGTGTCGAGTATATGGCAGCACTGCTAACTGGAGATATTCCAGGGCGTAACTTTATGCGAAAAGATTCCTTGATTGAACACATTGAGGATTGTGATCGAATGGAGATTGAGCTGGTGCCTCCCGGTGTAAATACGTCGGGCGTTGAATTTACAGTAGGTGACGGCAGAATTTACTTTGGTATGTCGGCGATTAAAGGATGTGGCGGTGCGGCAGCAGAGGCATTAGTCAGAGCACGTGAAGCCGATGGTCCGTTTAAAGATATTTTTGAACTTTGCGAACGCGTGGAAACTTCTGTTTGTAATCGAAGTTCTCTTGAAAATCTGATTAAAGCCGGAGCGATGGATTGCTTTGGCGCCAATCGTCGTCAGTTAATGGAAGTTCTGGAGCGAGCCATTCAGGCAGGTCAAGCGATGCAAGCTGATAATCGCAGCGGCCAGCAAAACATGTTCGGAGCATTTGAAGAGTCGGAAGATCAGTCGTCTGTCAGCCCAACAGCTGACCTGCCGCAAATTGATGAAACTCCAGAACGTGAAAAGTTGATGATGGAAAAAGAGGTGCTAGGTTATTATCTGACAGCTCATCCACTTGATGAACATATGGCAAAGCTCAAACAGTTCACGTCACATACGACGACAAAACTGCTTGATATTTCTGATCGTGGTCAAGTGATCCTTGGGGGTATGATTTCGAGCATTAAAGAAGCTCACACCAGAAATCCAAAGCCGGGGCAGCCGTCCAAATATGCGAATTTTGACTTGGAAGATGTTGACGGTTCCGTCCGTTGTATCATGTGGCCCCGACAGTATGCTGAATTTGGCCATTTGATCGTACCGGATGACATTGTGATTATTAAAGGAGTGGTCGATCGCCGGGGAGGAGGTGATGAATGTAATATCATCATCAATGAACTTGTTCCTCTGTCTCAGATCGAGGATCGATATACGACCGGGATGATTGTTCGCATTCAGGAATCCACCCATGGTGTACAGATGATTTCCAAGCTACGTGAGGTAACCCGGGCCTATCCAGGCCGTCGTAAGCTTCAGTTATTGATTCAACTGTCGGATGGTACGACGGTGACTCTTGATTCTCAGGCTCAGGGTGTGGAGATCAATAATGAACTCCGCAATCGAATCGATGACCTTCTAGGCGGAGGTCATATCCAAATGATTACCAGTCCACCCAAAGTCCAGAATCGTCCGAGTTACGCTCGTTAAGCGTTGAAGATTTGTTGATCAACGCAACGGAATCTACGGTAAATTAGCGAAAGCAGAGCGGCCCAGAATTGTTAGTTGCAGGTTGTTCTGTCTGCCTGATATTTACACTCTCGAACTCATCTTGTCTGCCAGACGAGTTAAAGTTTCACTAGCATCTCGCCGGTCAATTTCTACGTGCAGTAGGTGCATATTCGTAGTGTCAGCTAATGCTGCTTTCAACGCCTTATCGAAATCTTCCTCTGTCTGGATTCGATGGGAGATTCCACCGCCTATCACGCGAGTTAATTCTCCATAAGACCAACGATGGATTTCGTTATAGCCCCAGTTGCCTGGATGAAGAGCGCGCTCCGTGCCGTAACCACCGTTGTCTAGAACGATGACAATGGGACTAAGACCTCGCCGTACAATTGTCGACAGTTCCAAACATGTCATTTGAAATGCCCCATCCCCGCAAATCGTAATCACACGATGATCCGGCATGGCTGTTTGAGCTCCTAACGTGGCCGGGATACTGAATCCCATTGAGGTATAATAAGCCGGGCTTAAAAATTCCGTTCGCCCCTGAGTTTGCAACCGAGTTGATGCAAATAATGAGTCACCTATGTCGGCGATCACAATTGTTTCATCGTCCAGCGATTGATTTAGACGATCGATCATCCGACGGATACTGATTTGTGCGGTGTAGTCAATCACATACCGTGATACCGGCTCGCGAACCGTTGGATCGATGAAGCGACGACAGTACTTGATGTTTCGGAGAATTAGCTCCGGTATCAACTCATCCAGTGGTACATCCTTGTAATGATGATGGTGGATTTCAAGCGTTTCGCTGGTTGCAGAGATGCATTTTCTAGGATCAAGATTAGCAGTATAGATGCCTAGATTTAGATCTGTCATGAAGGTTCCCAGCATTAGGATACAGTCGCTCGACTCTACATACTCAGTCACTTCCTCGCGTCCAATCGCTCCCTCATATAGTCCGACATAGAGTGGATGGTTCTCCCTCACGACACTTTTCCCAAGAAGTGTTGAAGCGATCGGGATATTATTCTTTTCGGCGAAGTGAATGAGCGCATCTTGTAAGTCAAAACGATGAATCTCAACGCCGGCAACGATGACAGGCTTCTCGGCTTGATTCAGCAACGCCGTGATTTCGTTACAAGCTTCCTGCAGTGCTCGCTCGTCTGTTGGAAGCGGCGGGAAGACATGACGGTGGGTTGTTTGAGGTGCGACGTTGACCATGTCTCGCGGAATGTCGATATACACAGGTCGTTTATAGCGGTAAGCCATCTCCAATACCCGATCGATCTCTTGAAATGCCGTTGCCGGATCGGACAATTCAGTTCCTGTGATGCAGAGTTTGTCAAAGACATCGACTTGAGTTCGAAAATCTCGAACTTTATGGTGTAACAGTGGATTGTTGAGTCGCTCCTGGTATCCCGGAGAGCCAGTGAGCAAAACAACCGGAGACTTTTCAGCAAAGGCCCCGGCAATCGAATTGCACACACTAAGGCCGCCTACACAGTAGGTAACACAGACTGCCCCCATTCCATTGACTCGCGCATAGGCATCCGCAGCAAATCCTGCATTATCTTCGCGTGTGCAACCAATCACATTGATGTCGCTTTCTTCCAGCAGACTGTAAAAAGATAATACATAGTCGCCGGGAATACCAAAGATGTCAGCAATTCCATAGTCCTGCAGTCGCTCAATCAAGTATTTTCCAATACTCGTCGGCGTGGCCGGACAACTTATAGATTGATAATCCTTAATCATGGTTGATGAAGAAAACATCGCTACCTCCTTGCTTCCATTGCCACCCAATAGCACCAAAGTGAATACGTGGGCTACTGGCTAGCAATTCAAGGTGTTGTCGCCCCATGTCATTATCTTACGCAGTTGCTACCTGAGCTGTTTATCTACTTCTGGATTTTGAATTGTTGGCGGGGTCAAACATTTAGTTGGAGAACATGACTTGGCCTGTGACCTATACTCCCGAATCTCAGGGAAAAAGCTTAAGATGCAAGCTTGGCAACAGCGAACCGACTTTAGATTTGTTGACGGTTATCGAGAGATGACAGAGGATTATGCAGGCGTCAGATATTACGATTCAGGGAGCACGAGAGCATAACCTTCGGGAGGTTGATGTTGTTTTGCCTCGTAATCAACTGATCTGTTTGACAGGTGTCAGTGGAAGTGGAAAAAGTTCACTTGCATTCGACACTTTGTTTGCAGAAGGCCAAAGAAGGTACGTGGAAAGCCTTTCAAGTTTTGCACGTCAGTTTCTCGGCCAAATGCCAAAACCGGATGTGGAGCACATCTCCGGCCTTAGCCCTTCTATTTCAATTTCTCAAAAGACGGCAGGTCGCAACCCTCGTAGTACGGTTGGGACCATTACAGAAGTTTATGACTTCCTAAGAGTTCTTTATGCTCGGGTTGCGAAAGGCTATTGTCCTCGTTGTGGTAATCCCATTACTGCACAAACTCGTGAACAAATCATTTCGCACATTATTCAGATAGAAAAAGGAACGGTGATTACCATCCTTGCTCCGATTATTCGCGGACAGAAAGGCGAATATCGTGATTTATTTGAAGACCTGCTTAAGCAAGGATTCATTAGAGCCCGTGTCGATGGTCAAATTTGTGAACTCACGAATCCACCAGCGTTGCAACGTAACTATCGCCACAATATTGAAGTGGTGATAGATCGTCTAAAGCTGGCAGATAAAATACGGCCTCGGCTTGGAGAGGCGGTTGAACAGGCCTTGAAAATCGGGGATGGATCCTTGATCGTCACCTCGGTTGGCAAGAATGCGAAGGATAAAGTCTATTCGAGCGACTATGCCTGTACTGATTGTCAGATCAGCTTTGCAGCACCATCGCCCCAACTATTTAGCTTTAATAGCCCCCAGGGAATGTGCCCTAGCTGTAATGGTCTCGGTAAGATGTTCTCGTTTGATCCTGAACTCTTAGTGCCAAATCCTGAAAAGACATTTATGGGTGGTGCAATTGAAATCATCGGCAATCAGAAGAAAATGGGGCGTTGGAGGAGGCACATATATCGTGGTGTTGCCACAACACTCGAACGCAAGAACGACTGGGAAGAAGGTTACATGCTTGAGACTCCTTGGCAGGATCTTTGTCAGGAAGCCAGGGATGCATTGTTGTGGGGGACAGGTGAACTTCATATTACGTACACCTGGCGGGGGGGACGTTCTCCCTTAAAGTACGGTGGAACATATGAAGGGATTATTCCCGAGTACAAAGAGAAGTACGCATCCAGTCGTAGTAAGCCTCATCAGCGGAAACTTGAACGCTATATGAACACGATTCACTGTCCACAATGTGACGGTCAGCGTTTGGTGGATCAGGCCAGGAATATGAGAATGCATTCTCGGCATTCTCGGTTTGCTAGTCATCCGGAGCTTTCGCTGCCAGAAGTTTGTAATTTGAGTGTTCATCAGGCAGTGGAGTTCTTTTCAGATCTAAAGCTCGATAAGAATTCAGCACGAGTGGCAGAAGATGCCCTCAAGGAAATCAGAGCGCGGCTCGGGTTTTTACTTAATGTCGGCCTGGGTTATCTCACGTTAGATCGTACGGCCCCTACTCTGTCCGGCGGCGAAGCTCAGAGAATTCGTCTCGCGGCACAGATCGGCTCTGGTCTTGTTGGTGTCACCTATATCCTCGATGAACCGTCAATCGGTTTGCATGCGCGTGATAATGACCAACTGATTAATACTCTTCTCAAATTGCGAGACGTTGGAAATACGGTCGTTGTCGTGGAGCATGACGAGGACACGATGCGCGCGGCAGATTACATCGTTGATTTTGGGCCGGGCGCCGGAGTCGAGGGCGGCGAGATAGTGGCTCGAGGAAAACTCGAGGATATTCGAAGTCAGGAGCGTAGTGTCACCGGTCAGTTTCTGTCCGGCACACGTGAAATTATCACGCCCGAAACCCGTCGTCCTCAGACAGGTCAGACCCTCAAGATTCTTGGGGCTCGACATAATAACCTCAAAAACATTGATGTGGAAATTCCACTTGGAAACTTTATCTGTGTAACAGGAGTTTCCGGTTCGGGTAAAAGTTCACTGATTAACGATATTCTGGCAGATGCTCTGAGACGCGAACTCAATCGTGGTGAATCGATCCCCGGGATCCATAAGGACATATTGGGGACGGAATATCTCGATAAGATGATCGCGATTGACCAGTCTCCTATCGGCCGCACACCTCGGTCAAATCCTGTGACTTATATCAAAGTCTTCGATGACATTCGGAAACTGTTTGTTCAGCTTCCTGATGCAAAACGACGTGGTTATAAACCCGGCCGTTTTAGTTTTAATGTCAAAGGTGGCCGTTGTGAAGCTTGTGAAGGGAACGGGAAAAATAAACTTGAAATGGACTTTCTGGCGGACATTTGGGTTCAGTGCACCGTCTGCGAAGGCAAACGTTTCAATCGAGAAACATTACAAATTAAGTTTAAGGACCACTCTATTTCAGATGTTCTTCAATTGGATGTTCGGCAGGCACTAGGGCTCTTTGAGAACATTCCGAAAATTTATGACAAGTTGAAAACACTTGCAGATGTTGGGCTTGAATACCTCAAATTGGGACAGGCATCTCCCACACTTTCCGGTGGAGAAGCTCAGCGAATCAAGTTGGCCAGGGAATTAGTCCGCAAGAGTACGGGCAGTACGATTTACATTCTGGATGAACCGACTACCGGGCTTCACTTTGCCGATATTGAATTGCTGCTAAAAGTGCTTCATGACTTTGTGGAACGCGGTAATACGGTTGTTGTGGTCGAGCACAATATGGATGTAATCAAGACCGCGGACTGGGTGATTGACCTTGGGCCTGATGGTGGAGAAGGGGGTGGTCAGTTAGTGGTGGCTGGCACCCCGGAAGATGTGGCGGGTTGTAAAGCATCTGAAACAGGAGTGGCATTGTACCGGACATTACATAAGTTACCGAATGATCAGATTATTGCTGAAGAAGATCGGGAAGTTGCTGAGGAGATAACCAGTATCCGGGTGCGAGGTGCAAAACAGCATAACCTTAAATTGGTCGACGCAGACATTAGTCGCAACAAGATGACGGTTTTCTCAGGGCCTTCCGGAAGTGGCAAGACGTCACTTGCAATGGATACTATCTATGCAGAAGGACAGCGGCGTTACGTCGAGAGCTTAAGCTCCTACGCCCGTCAATTTATTGGGCAGACTCAGAAACCAAGATTAGATTACATCGATGGCTTGTCTCCGGCGGTTGCGATTGAACAAAAGAATCTGGGTCACACTCCTCGCAGTACCGTAGGTACTGTCACGGAGATTTATGATTACCTGCGTATTCTGATGGCTCGCATGGGAATACCTCACTGTCCTGATTGTGATAGATCTGTTGGTACTCAGACTTCCGATCAGATCGTTGATAAAATTTTGTCAGAAGAAGAGGGTACCCGTCTTTACCTGCTCGCACCTGTGGAATGCGATACAGGTCAGCAATATACGGCACTGTGGGACGAGATTCAGGCGAGCGGCTTTATTCGAGTAAGAGTGGATAGGACGACGTATTCACTGGAGCAAATGCCCGAACTGGACCGAAGGGCTTCCCATGATATTGAAGTGGTAGTCGACCGTATTACAGTGCGAGATAAGGATCGCAGTCGTATTGCCGAAAGTGTTGAGTCCGCTTTGCAGATTGGCAAAGGTGTACTTAACGTGGCTTACGCCCAAAAGAAGGTAGAGGAATCCCAGTGGCTGGTGCGGAAGCACAGTCAGCATTTGGCTTGTGAAGAATGTGGCCGATCATTTGAACAACTGACACCTCATCACTTCTCATTCAACAGTCAATTAGGATGGTGTGGTTCGTGTGAAGGATTAGGTACACAGCGGGGGGCGAATCCGGCGGCTTTACTGAATGATACCCATGCAACGTTACTCGATGGTGCAATTGCACTGTGGCCTGAACTGTCCAATGAGATTGCTCGAGCGATGATGCAAGCTTTGCTTGATGGCTTGCAGATTGACGCGGAACTTCGTTTTGTTGACTTGCCGGCAACGACTCGCAGAAAAATACTGCATGGTGCGGACGAACAGTGGTTTGAAGTGCAGTTACCAGGCAAAAGTAAAACCGCCGGCCCGCGGTTTAAGTTCCAGTTTAAAGGACTTTATCCGGCCTTGGCCGAGGCATCTCGCGTCTCTCCTTCACTAAGAACAAAGCTGGAACATCTTGTTGACGAGGTGGAATGTTCCACCTGTGGAGGTAGCCGTTTGCGTGAAGATGCTGCGGCTTATAAACTTCGTGGAATTACCATCGACCAGCTTTGTAGTACAGCACTAGATGATTTACTGCAGATGATTAAGGATTGGCAACTTACCAGGCGTGAACGGACAATCGCGGGTGAATTATTGCGTGAAGTACGTGAAAGACTTGAATTTCTCAATGAAATTGGCCTCCACTATTTAACACTGCATCGTCCCAGTGCTTCGCTATCTAATGGCGAGGCCCAACGCATTCGTTTAGCAAGTCAGCTTGGTAGTGGTTTGTGCGGCGTGTTGTACGTATTGGATGAGCCAACCATTGGGTTACATCCTCGGGATAACACGCGATTACTACGAGCACTTTATAAGCTGCGAGATCTTGGTAATACCTTGTTGGTTGTGGAGCATGACCGCGAAATTATTGAAGGTAGTGATTACCTTTGTGATTTCGGCCCAGGGTCTGGAAAGCACGGTGGAAACATTGTGGCTCAAGGAACCCCCAAGCAATTGTCGAAACGAAAGAGCTCATTAACAGGTCCATACCTCTCTGGAGCGAAAGCGATCGCGATTCCGGATAATCGCCGTCCTGTTGAGTTGAAGTCAGGTAAGCAACAAGTGTTAAAAGTGATTGGAGCACGCCACCACAACCTGAAGAATGTTGATTTGGAGATTCCTCTCGGAACACTCACGGTAGTTACCGGGCCCAGTGGTAGTGGTAAAAGCTCACTCATTGACGGTATTTTATACACAGCATTAGCTCGAAAGTTACATCGTGCGTCAGGAATCCCCGGGGCACACGATAGAATTCTGGGGATTGAATATATTAATAAAGTCATCCGGGTCGATCAGAATCCAATTGGTAATTCCCCCAGTTCGAATCCGGCAACCTATACCGGTTTGTTTGATTTAATACGTACGTTGTTTTCTCAACTTCCGGATGCAAAATTACGTGGCTATACTGCTCGACGATTTAGTTTCAATGTGCCGGGTGGTCGTTGCGATGCCTGTGACGGATATGGACAAAAATGTATCGAAATGCACTTCCTGCCAGACGTTTGGGTTCAGTGTGAAACCTGTGAAGGCAAACGCTATAATCCAGACACGCTGGCGGTTAAATTTCGTGGCCGCTCGATTTCGGATGTATTGGAGATGACAATCGCGGAAGCGGTTGAGTTATTTGATAACATTCCCAAAATCCGCCGAATTTTGCAAATGCTTTGTGATGTCGGACTAGATTACGTAGCTCTCGGGCAACCCGCTCCAACTTTATCCGGCGGTGAAGCTCAGCGAGTGAAGTTAGCGGCTGAATTGTCACGGCCTGATACCGGCCAGACTTTGTATTTATTGGATGAGCCGACGACCGGGCTTCACTTCGATGATATTGCCAAATTACTGGATGTCCTCCACCGTTTGGTGGATTTGGGAAATACGGTTGTCGTCATTGAACATAATCTTGATCTTATCAAAACCGCAGACTGGGTTGTCGACATGGGACCAGAGGCAGGTTTTGCTGGTGGAGTGATTGTTCAGACGGGTACCCCGGAATCGCTCGCCGTTTATGCACAAAATTTCCAACTTAAAAATTCGGGCTTGCCTAGCCATACCGGGGAAGCTTTGATTCCTGTGATGGATGCCGGGCCTTATGAGAGTCGGGAAGCCTACGATCCACACGCAGAACGAGTTCAAGAGGAAGATCTGGAGCTTTCGGAGATAGGTCAGGAAGTATCGATGCCGTGGAAGACTGACGGTAGAGCCTGGCATACACAACGTCGCGTTGGTCGTGATGGTGGCGAAGTCAAATGGGAAGGATCGATTCTGGCGGAGACGATCGATAAGATTGAGCAATTGAGTAGCAGCCTGAATGAAACAGATTATGGTTCCCGAACCGTTGTCGAGATTGCGGCTGGGAAGAAGAGCTTGGGATGGTTCTTTCATGCCATCACGGCGGAAACGTGGATGCTTAAAATGAAATTCCGTACCGCTCCGGGAACATTTAATCGAGAGAAGTTAGTGGAGTCGATTGGACTTAAAACCTTAAATCAAATGGATGACCTGCCGGTTTATGGGAATGAACCTCGTGTCAAAGTAAAGAAAAGATCGCAGTGGCAGGAAGTTGAAATTCGTGCGCACAGTCTGGAGGAGATCGATACTCCGGCTTACTGGGAATTTGTAGAATCAGCCGTCAAGGCATTTGAAGCATTCACGGCCGGGACAGGTACGAAGAAGCTCGAGCAATCTCCTTGGAAATCTAACGGACAAAAGTGGCATTTTTCAACGAAAGGTTTTATGCCAGGACATAAACGTATGTGGAAGATGGAGGTTTGGGAAGACCTTTATCAATTGCTACAGGATGTACTACCCGATGGAAACTTCCTCTGGAACAACAAAGTGTTGGTTCATCTGTACTTCCCAGGTGGCCGTGTGCCGTGGTTGACAGTGACGACGAAAAAGGCGGAAGCATTACGACTAAGCATCAATTGTCCAAAAGGCCTGATGACGGCCGGACGGATTGCTGAGTTTGGAAGTCGCAGAGATTTTGATTCCAGTTTGGCGAAGAAGGACGTTGCTCACCTTTATTTCAATAAGTCGGAAGATATTTATTCAAGTGACCTGGAGGGTTATCTGAGAAATTTACTGGCTGAAATGCAGGAGTTGGAATGATGTCGCTGATTGATCCAACCATGCTGTTTCGCTTCGCAGTACCGTGTTTTAAGGTAAGCAAGCCCTGGGGGGCAACCGGAGTGAATCTCACACCCCGGTATAAACTTCCTTCTTTACAGGAACTGAGTGGGAGGGATGAATATGCAGACGTACGTATTGGATGGAATTCTGAAGCGATATTTATTCAGGCAGAAGTAAAAAGTAAACAGCAGGCATTATGGTGTCGTGATTCGCGCGTGGAGGACAGCGATGGCCTGCACCTGTTTATTGATACTCGCGATACTCACACTATCCATCGTGCAAATCGTTTCTGTCACTGGTTCACGTTTATGCCCGAAGGAGCGGGTGCTCGCCGTGCGGAGCCGTTAGCGGCGCATCTCGAAATTAATCGTGCTCGTGAAAACCCGACCTTGGTAAGAAGTGAACGTCTTCAGGTTTACGCTCAGACAAAAAAGAACGGCTACTTAATACGTGGCAGGATACCGGCAGATTGTCTTACTGGCTTCGATCCGGAAGATTACCCTCGCCTCGGTTTTAGTTATGCCATTGTGGATCGTGAATTGGGTTGGCAGACTTTCTCGGTCGGTCCGGAATACCCAGTTCAGGAGGACCCAACTCTTTGGGGTACCTTGGAGCTTGAAAGTTAATGTCAACACCACCGGAGTTATATGAAGTCCGCATTCCTGATTTTGAAATTCCCGGAGCGCGACTTTGTTTGACCGGCTGGATAGTTGGTTCCGGTGCAAGGGTTGAGTCGGGTGACCCTGTGTGTGAGATCTGCGCAGGAGATATCGTCGTCGAAATTATTGCTAGACATGGCGGTGTATTTCACTATGCAGCAGTGGAAGTGGATGATGAGCTTGCGACAGGGACTGTGATTGGGACGATTGAGTTGGAAGTTGGACGGGAGAGCTAGCGTCCCCGCATCGCGCGATCCAGCCCTCGCTGTGTATCCCGTTTTTTCATCGACTGTCGCTTATCATGCATTTGCTTACCTTTACAAAGTCCGAGCAAAACTTTGCAGATTCCACGGTGGTTGAAATACATTTTTAAGGGGACAAGAGTGTGCCCATTCTGCGTTGCCTTTTCCGCAAATTTCCGCCGTTCAAGTTTATGCATGAGTAACTTACGTTCGCGACGTGGATGATGATTGAGATGTGAGGCCTGTTTGTATTCGGGAATATCGCAACCGACAAGATAGACCTCTTTGCCGATAACGCGACCATAAGCTTCGTCGAGTGATACTTGTCCCAGGCGTAGGCTTTTCACTTCACTGCCTTGAAGGACAATGCCACATTCGAGTGTGTCGAGAACGTGATATTGATGCCTTGCCCTACGGTTTTCCGCAATGTGGCTAGTTTTTTTTTCAGGCTCAGTGTTTTGCTTGTTCTTTTTTTTACCCATCGGGGCATCAGTACAAAAGAGGATACAATAGGCAACTGGATAGGTTGTGTTTAACCCAGCATAGTCGGCCACCGAGAAAGTATCCAGCGGCCACAGCCTTTACCGGATGAGAGAAGTATGTTTAGTCGTGAAGAGTCCAAGATGGCATTTTATATGCTGGGGCGAGTTGAGCTAAGTAAATACCTGCAATTGCAGCGGCAGTTGGTGGAAGCTCAGAGCTATGCATCGGATCGAATTCAGGTATTACTTTGTGAACATGAACCGGTTATTTCCGTTGGTCGAATGGGATCTCATGCTCATATCCGCTTGGGTGCAGATCGAGTTAAATCGGCTAAGTTAAAGTCTCTTTGGGTGGCTCGAGGCGGTGGCTGCATTCTCCATCGTCCCGGCCAGTTGGCAATTTATCCACTGATTCCGATGCATTGGTATCAGGTTTCCCCAGGTAAAGTGTTGAGTCTGGTGCGACAGGCCGTAATGGGAGCTCTCCAAGAGCTTTCCTATACACCTTTGGATACGGAGATTGATTTCAATATCTGGGGGCGTACAGGCTTGCTGAGCGTTACTGCGATGGCTGTGCAGCGAGGCGTAAGCTGCTTTGGAGCGTATCTTAATGTGGAACCGGAAATGCGGGATTATGGATTTATAGATGTGGTGAAGAAGATTCCGGCTGATCAATCACGCAGAACGATGAGTAGCCTGCTGGCCGAACGTAGGCAGGTTGTTAGAATGGCTCAAGTTCGTTCCGCTATGGTACAATCATTTGCTGATGTGTTCGAATGTCAGGATTACCATATCCATACAGGTCACCCCCTGCTTCGATAACAAGTTTACATCACTAACGGGAATATTACGGTTGGATATTCAAACATCTTTTCCTGAACTTCCGATCGTGGAAGCTCCTTCGGCGTCATCAAGTCGTCAGCGGTTACCGGATTGGTTGCGTCGTGAAGTTCCGAAGGGAAATGCAAATCATTTTACTCAAGGTTTGATGGAAGAACTTGGGTTGGAGACGGTTTGTGACAATGCGAAATGTCCCAACCGAATGGAGTGTTACTCCCAATTGACGGCCACGTTTATGATCCTAGGCAACGTCTGTACTCGACCTTGCGGCTTCTGTGCTGTCGGGCGAGGAAAGCCGGACAAGCTGGAAGATGATGAACCACAACGTGTTGCCGAAGCAGCTCATCGATTAGGGCTGAAGCATGTTGTTATTACCTCGGTGACTCGAGATGATCTGCCCGATGGGGGTGCTGAACATTATTACCAGTGCGTGACGGAGACTCGGGCGCGTACGGGAGCAACCATTGAAGTGCTTACACCGGATTTTGTCGACAATCTCGATGCATTAGATCGAGTTATTGAATCGGCTCCGGAAGTGTTTAACCATAATGTTGAAACGGTCCCTCGACTCTATCGCAAAGTACGCGGTCCCAAATCCCGCTATCGCTGGACACTCAGTATGCTTCGTCGGATTAAAGAGCGGAGGCCCGATATCAAAACCAAGAGTGGTTTGATGTTAGGGTTGGGTGAAACTCATGAAGAGTTATTCGAAGTGTTTGCAGATCTACGTGATCAAGATGTCGATTTTCTCACTTTAGGGCAGTATTTGCAGCCGGGTGAAAAGTATCTACCGGTGGAAAAGTATATCCCACCGGATGAATTTAAATTCCTTGGGGATGCGGCGAGAAACATGGGTTTTAAGAAGGTTGCCAGTGGCCCGTTTGTCCGCAGTAGTTACCATGCTCGTGATATGGCAGAAGATGAGCCGTAGGCAATCGCTGAATGGCAGAATTCTTTCTTGCTTGGTATTGCCCGGATGTGTGCTACATTTGTATGAACTTGGTGTAATGAACATGCGTAGCATTTACGGCCCTCATTGAATTGTTCTTTTTATGCTAGAAATCTTAGATCTAAAAAAATCGTTTGTACAACCAAACGGTGAACGCTTGGAAATTCTCGATATCCCGGAATTTCGGGTAGATGCCGGAGAACAGGTTGTACTACTTGGAAGGAGTGGAGGCGGTAAGACGACACTCCTGCACGGTATCTCCGGTATTACAAGTATCGATTCCGGAGAGATTCGTTTTTCCGATCAGGAACTGACCAAGTTTTCGGAGCCGATGTGGGATCGTTTTCGAGCCTCAAACATTGGCTATGTTTTTCAGACCTTCAATCTGCTACCAGCTTTTACGGCATTGGAGAACGTTCTGCTTGGGATGAGTTTTGCCAAAGATGCCCCGGATCACAAATATGCCAACTGGCTTTTAAAGCGAGTTGGACTTGGGCATCGCCTAGATCACAAGCCTGACCAAATGAGTGTGGGTGAACAACAGCGTGTTGCGGTCGCCCGGGCGTTGGCGAATCGTCCTCGCTTGTTGTTGGCCGATGAGCCTACGGCTAATATCGATCCNGCCAATCAGCAGGGAATTGTTTCTTTGATCAAAGAGGCGTGTGGAGAATCTGATATCGGACTTATTTTGGTAACGCATGCGATGGAAGTCGCCGATCAGTTTGATCGAATTGATTATCTCGAAAATATCAATCTCGTTGCCGCTGAGGCGGCCGCCAGTATTTCAGAAGTGGATGGGGAGGGGTGTGAGTCATGAATTTGCTGACGATTGCTGTTCGCAGTATCAAACAACGATTCCTTTCCTCTACTCTGACGATGATCTCGATGGCATTAGGGGTTGGTCTTGTTGTCGCCGTGCTTGCGATCTTTGGTATTGTCCAAAAGTCATTTAATGCGAATGCAACACTGGGTTACAACATGGTCATTGGTGCGAAAGGGGGTAAACTGCAATTGGTTTTGAATTCCGTTTACTATCTTAGTGAGCCGATCGAAAATATTCCGTACGACTATTATTTGGAATTTCAAAATCAGGAAGTTCGAGAGAAACAATACAGTGGGTCATACTCTTACAAAGCAGTGCAGCATCAACAGGCAGCACGTGTAACTCTTTTAGCGTCGGGATTTGGGATGACATCTCCGGCAGCAATAGTCACTGCATTAGCTGCCGATGCAATCGTTGAGCAGCACCATGAACATCTCTATCCTTGGAAGCGTGAAGGAAAGTATTCAGCCTTCACCGACTTTGCAATTCCATTATGTCTGGGTGACTATGTCGGGCCCTATCGAGTCGTAGGCACAACTCCTGATATGTTTTCTTTATTGAAGTACGGTCCTAAGGGTGACCAAGACTATGCATTGGATGGAAATGGCCGCAACTTTGATTATTTCACCGAAGAGAATGGATTCTTTGAAGCTTTAGTAGGCTCAGTCGTAGCTGACGACCGTGGTTTGAAAGTTGGCGATACGATCAATCCATCTCACGGTTCCGCCGAAGGCGATGCTCATGCAACCAAGTTTGTCGTTGTAGGGATTTTGGAATCCACCGGCACGCCTAATGACAGAGCGGTCTTCATTAACATGGAAGGTTTCTATCGCATGAGTGATCATGCAAAACCTTTAGAGAATGAAGACGATGTATTCGGTACGAACCAAATCGCTCACAAAATTACTGACGCGGATTACATATTGCCTGTCGAGAAGCGTGAAGTAACTTCCATGCTGGTTCGCATGGATCCCCTCTATTCAATTGGGATTGAAAATCAGGTGAATGAAGGTAACGTAGCTCAGGCGGTCTTCCCGATTACCGAGATTCGCCGGCTCCTNGATTACTTTGTTAGTCCGGTGCAGACTTTACTTCTGGTTTTGACGGTGTTGATTTGCTTTATGTCCGGTGTGAGTATTCTTGTGAGTATTTATAATTCTATGAGTGATCGTCGTAGTGAAATTGCTGTATTGCGAGCTTTAGGAGCTCGTCGGGGTACCGTCTATAACATCGTGCTGCTTGAATCCATGGTGCTTTCATTAGTTGGTGGATTAATGGGGATCCTTGGAGGACACGGGCTGATCGCTGCCTTCAGCGGAGTCATTGAAGATCAAACCGGAGTGCAGATTGGTTTCTTCGAACTTGCTCCACCTTTGCCAATTCCCGTTTTGAACTCGATTTCCTCGGAATTTCTTGTGATTCCCGGTCTTGTTTTACTGGCAATCATTGTCGGCTTTATTCCTGCTACTAGTGCCTATAAAACAGATGTATCCAAGTCGCTGGGTAAATAACGGGCGTTCGTAAGGCATAAGTTCANCAGGGTTGGGTGAACAAGGTCATTGAAATAATACCTAGCTCTAATGTATTATTGATANTGTTGGCTCGACGAAGCGCTGACTTCGAATTATTTGAAATCATCCTCCGCGGAGTTCGGGTGAAACGATGAAATTTGCAACAGTTTTCATTTCAGTGCTCACATTATTTGCTGCTTTGTTGATGAGTACTTCTCACACACAGGCATGTCCTTTCTGTGTAGCGACAACACAAACATTCACAGAAGAAATNGCATCAATGGATGCTGTTGTTTTCGCCAAACTTGTGAAGTTGCCTCCGCCGATCAAACCAGGAACTCAGTTGGCTGAAGGCGAAGAGATTCCTCGCGCCAAGTTTCAAGTGGTGACTATCGTCAAGGGGAAAGAACTTGTCAAATCAGCCCAGTCGATTGAAGCAATTTATTTTGGTGAAGCTAAAGTGGGTACAACCTTCTTAGTGATGGCNGTTGATCCCCCNAAGCTTATGTGGTCGACTCCTCTTGAAGTTGCCAAAACAACTCAGGATTACATCCTTAAACTTGATTCGCTGCCTAAAGATCCAGTCGCCAGACTTGAGTTTTTTCAGAAGTACCTGGAAAACGAAGATGAAGAACTCGCTCGCGATTCTTACGATGAATTTGCTAATAGCCCTTATGATGCGGTCAAAGCTTTAAAGTCCAAAATGGAGCATACTCAGCTGATCGGATGGATTCAGGATGCCGAAGTCCCAGCCAGTCGTCGACGCTTATATCTCACCATGTTGGGTGTATGTGGTTCCGAAAAAGACTTGCCGATGCTGGAAGAACTGCTGAGTTCATCCGATCGCAAGAAGAAGGCCGGTCTGGACGCATTGATTGGCTGCTATCTTACTTTGAAAGGCCCTGATGGCCTGAAGTTGATAGAGGACTTGTTTATTCGCAATAAAAAGTCTGAATATGCAGATACCTATGCTGCCGTGATGGCATTGCGATTTCACGGGACCGAGTCAGACGTGATTCCACGCGAGCGTATTCTTGTTTCCATGCGTTATATGCTTGAGCGTCCTCAACTGGCAGACCTGGTTATTCCTGACCTTGCGCGGTGGGAGGATTGGAGTCAGGTCGATCGTATGGTGAAGTTATTTAAAGATGCGGATGAAGAAACAAGTTGGGTTCGTGTTCCTGTGATTAACTACTTACGTCAGTGCCCATTACCTAAAGCTAAAAATCAAATCAAAGCACTTGAAAAAATCGATCCCGCAGCCGTCAAGCGTGCGAATACATTTTTCCCGTTCGGTCCAACTAACAGTGGTCGTGGAGAAACGAAAAATCCTAAGAGTTCTTCGGTTGAAAAACCAACCAAAGCAACCTTTGTCTCTGCTCCCGCAATTGAGATACCCGTAGCTAGTCAAGAAACGCCTGAAGAATCAAGCACAGCCGGAACAAGTTCGATTGATACAGTTGAAGATACTGCGATTCCTTCCACGCCAGGCATAGCTCCGACATACCGCATGCAGCAGGCACTATTGCCGTCGGCTGAAGATAACTTAGAAGAATCACAGCAAGAAACGAACCTTTGGTACGCTTTAGGCGTACCATTTCTAGCCGGGCTCGGTTTGCTATTTGTTCAGTGGCGTATTATGAGCGGTTCTGGCAGCTAGTCAGACGACGCATTTGTTCTCGGCTTTTTCAGTTTCGATTCTATCGGTTAATTCGTTCGTAATACCTATTTTTATAGCAGAGCGAATCAAATCTGCTTCCATGGCACATTTTGTCCACCGGCAGGACGATATCGAGAAGGGAGTATTGCTTTTTCACTCACGGTAAAATCAATGGCAGAAGATAGTTTATTTAGTGATGACGGTTTGGATGAAGATTACCAACTGTTTTCCAGCAACTCAAAGGAGATCGATGTTTGTGAATATCGATCGTTTAGTAGTTGGGCTGTGGTATCCCTTGTATTGGCATTAGTCGGATTGGCATTTTTCGTATTGTTAGGGCCCGATGGATTTATCCTTTATGCTCCAATTCAGATTGTTGGATTGCTGCTTGGCATGCTGGGATTGTTCAGGATTCGAAGAAACAGCTTTGAACTAACGGGTGAAAAGTTAGCGAAAGCCGGAATCTCTGTGAGTGCCCTTTTCTTGGTGATAGGTGGAACTTGGGCTTCGATAGTCTATTTGACGGAAGTTCCTGAGGGTTATGATCGGATCAGCTTTTATACGCTGGACAATGAAGGCGCAACGGCAGCCTCGCCAATTTCTCAAGAAGCAGCTCAGTATCATGACAAACCGATCTTTATCAAGGGATATGTACATCCTGGAGTGAATGGACTGGGGAATATTACTCGATTTGTACTTGTTGGAGACCTAAGTGCCTGTTGTTTTGGCGGGCAGCCTAAACCATGGGATATGGTCGAAGTCGAGCTCAAGCCAGGCCACGAACTCACGTATGATATGAAACGCCACCGAGTTTGGGGTACAATGACGATTGATGTAGCCCCGCATCTGGCTGTTGGTTCTACGAAAGAAGCTACCGGCGATAAGCAGTTGCAGGGTGGTTTTTATCGCCTCGAAGCTGATGGAATTAAGTAAGGTACTTTGATTTCAATTAGTCGGATTTGGAGTTCCTGATGACTCACTTAAAATCATGCGTTTGTCTTTTTGTCGTACTGATTCTCGTCACGACCGTTAAATCGCAACAGCCGGATAAGAACCGCCTGAAGGATATTTCTTTCGACACGATTAAGTTCGATATCGAAAAGGGCGCTCCGTTTAAGCGTGATATGTTGACAAGGGAGATTGTGGCTCTGGAAGGTCAGTTGGTACGTATCCGCGGCTATATGTTACCTAGTTTCCAGCAGTCGGGCATCAAAAAATTCGTGCTTGTTCGTGACAATATGGAATGTTGCTATGGCCCTGGCGCTGCTTTGTATGACTGTGTAATCATTGAAATGCAGGGCACGGCGTCTGCCGAGTTCACTGTGCGCCCGATGGCAGTAGAGGGCGTCTTTAAAGTGAGTGAGTTCAAGGGCCCTGATGGCAAACATTTGGCGATTTACCATATTGACGGCCGTAGTGCTAAGTAAATCGCAAGGTGAATTCCA
>PAAT01000139.1 GCA_002698965.1 Rhodopirellula sp.
CCAGCAGAGCGATCCAGATTACCGGTTGGCTCATCAGCCAGAAGCAAGCGAGGATTTGCCATCAGTGAGCGAGCTATGGCCACTCTCTGCATTTCACCACCGGACATTTCCCGGGGACGGTGTTTGAGACGATGACTAAGCCCCACCAGATCAAGTAGTTCTTTAGCTCGCTTACGAAACTTCCGTCGTTGCAGCATGTAGGAAACCATGCCGTGATTAATCATCACAGGCATCAGTACATTTTCCAATGCCGACAATTCCGGTAACAAATGGTAAAACTGGAAAATCATTCCAATATAACGATTCCTGAGAATATCCCGCGAAGCCGCCGGCAGATTATCAATGCGGTTCTCTTCAAAATATATCTCACCGCGATCAGGGCGATCTAACGTCGCTAACAAATGAAGAAGCGTGCTTTTACCCGACCCACTAGCGCCGACAATCGCCTGGAACTCACCTTCCACAACTTCAATGTCAACTCCATTAAGTACCGGAACTTCGACTTTACCTTTACGGTAACTCTTGATTACTCCCGACGCTTTCAGGACTACCGGAGCCTGTAATAGTCGCGGATGTAATGTCTTTGGCGAAGTCGTCAATGTCGGCTGAGGTTCTAACTGCGTCAATTCAAAGGCACTACTCATATCGAAGAGCCTCCACCGGATGAAGTTTAGCTGCTTTGCGTGCTGGAAGAATACTAGCAATCACCGCGATGCCCACCGCCCCTAATACGACCCAAACGCATGTGAGTGGATTAACAATGACAGGAATCTCATTGAAATAATAAACCGTCGGATCAAAAACTTCCTGCCCCGTAATTTGTTCGATCCAACCTGCAATTGTATTAATGTTGTCCACGAAGAGCAGACCTAAAACTAGCCCTACTCCTGACCCAACCGTACCTAGCGACAAACCGTATCCCAAGAAAATACTCATGACTCCACCACTGGGAGCCCCTAAACTCTTCAAAATTCCAACGTCACGGGTTTTCTCGACAACAATCATGAAAAACGTTGCCAGAATTCCAAAACCTGCCACAGCAATAATTAAGAATAAAAGAATATTGAGAATCGTGGTCTCTAACTGAACGGCTGCCAACAACGGGCCTTGCATATCGCGCCACGTTTGAATCTGGTAGCCAAACTGCTGAATGGGGAATCTAGCCTGCAGTTTCTCTTTGACGGCGTTGAGATCCGAACCATCTTTCAGCTTCAACTGAATCGTTGAGACGCTTTTTTTACCGGATTGTACATCCACCATTCCTCGCAAGTTCTGAATCTTAGAGAGCGGCACAAAAGCAAAGGAGGAGTCATATTCACTCATCTCACTTTCATAGAAATCGACGATGGTAAATTGATCGCTGACAGCCTTGGGCGGTTGGCCCGAATTAGGAACGGTGATTTTCACATCATCACCTGGAAGTGCAAAGTAGTAATCTGCAACCTCACCGTTCACATCACGGCCTCGAATACTGCAGATAGAAATCCCTAAGACAATCCCTGTGTGCTGTTCAATCGCTGGATCAAAGGTCAATTGCGGTTCATCGACGGCCTGAAACGGAACACCGGGAATCACGCCATCGGCCAAACCGTCAACCGTTTCCCCTCGCCCTTCAACGCCACCGTCATCCACCAGCGGAAACGGGGAAGGGGGTATATCACTGGCAGCAATTTCCAAGCCCTCGATTTGGGCTTTTACAGCACCTTGCTCCCATTCGGCTGATACTCGTCGGCGAGCCCAACCTGAGACAGGGAACCGTTCACGTTTCCCAAGGCCATAATCGTTTTCTTTGAGAAGAAAATCAAGCTGTTGACGATTCGCCGGATGCAAAAGGTATTCGGCGAAGTCGGATACTCCGTCATAAGTCTGCGGATCAATTCCAATCAACGTAATCGGTTGAGTAATCCATTGCCCCTGGATATTGTTTCGGAAATTAATCATCGCAGGAATTTGTATCGCCGCCGTCATGGCTTCAACATCATCGCCTACAATCTGGCGAATCTCGTCCATATGCCACTCGGGGTCAGGCAAACCGTTTAGATCATGGCTACGGATAACAATATCAGAAAGAATCCCATGAAGGCGTTTATGCATTTCATCGCTAAAGCCAGCCATGACACTGTTCACCACGATTAAAGTGGCAACGCCAAGTGTGACACTTACGATCGACGCAAGCGCAATATAGCGACTCTTAAGATATCGCCATGAGAGTAAAATTTTATACATTGCCAATCCTTCGGCGTTTGTATTCTTACCAACCGTCATTACTATGGTGAACGCAACCTACTCAATCGACACGTCACCAAACACACTAAGCTACGGAACAGGCGTTATTCTATTATTCGGGGCGTAATAAAGGAAATAGTATTACGTCTCTAATTGTCTGAGAATTCGTTAATAGCATGACCAATCTGTCGATACCAATCCCCAGGCCACCGGCCGGCGGCATTCCGTAACGCAGTGCTCTAATAAAATCCGTATCCATTTTGGCCATAGAATCCTCTTCCGATAGCCCTTGGAGCTGCGTCTTAAAAAGCTGTTCCTGTAAATCTGGATCATTCAATTCAGTGTAGGCATTGGCGATTTCCATCCCCCGCACAAACAATTCAAATCGTTCAGCAATTTCCGGATTATCTCGTTTACGCTTCGTCAAAGGACAGATGCTTGCCGGATAGTCAATCACAAAGATCGGGCCTTCGAGAGCATCTTCCACTTTCTCTTCAAACACTTCGTTCTTAATGACGTCAGGGTGGCGACCATCGGTATCGATACCAATTCCTTTCGCATACTCTACAACCGCTGCAGCATCACTCGGCTCCACTCCGGTATGTTTCTCGAACAGTTCATTGTAGGTTGCTCGTTGGAACGGAGGTGTAAAGTCGATCTCATACTCACCAAACGGCAACACATACTGGCCACCAATAGAATCGATAGCGTCTACAATTATTTTCTCGGTAAGATCCATCATAGAACGATAGTCACCAAATGCCTGATAGACTTCAAGCATCGTAAACTCGGGATTATGTCGGGGACTAATACCTTCGTTTCGGTAAACACGTCCTAATTCATAAACACGCTCTAATCCACCCACAAGCAGGCGTTTCAGGTGCAGTTCGAGCGCAATTCGCATGTAAAGCTCTAAGTCGAGCGCATTATGGTGAGTCACAAACGGTCGAGCTGCTGCTCCACCAGCGATTGAATGCAGCGTAGGCCCTTCAATTTCTGCAAAGCTTTCCTCTGCTAATGACTTGCGTACTGACTGAACAATCTTAGTACGGTTCAAAAAACGTTGTTGCACCCCTTCGTTGTATGCCAGATCCACATAACGACGTCGTTGCCGCAGTTCCGGGTCTGTCATTCCCAGATGCTTTGCTGGAGGTGGTTCAATTGATTTGGTAAGAAAGTGAAGTTTTTCAGCGAAAATCGTTAGTTCACCAGTATTCGTTACTCCCAAACGACCATCGACGCCAATGATATCTCCCAGGTCAAATAGTCCTGCCAAATCAAAATCAGCATCTCCAACCTGTTTTTTTCCTACAAACAACTGGATACGTCCGCTCCAATCCTGAATATCAATAAAGCAAAGCTTTCCTTTATCTCGCTTGAGCATGATGCGGCCTGCTGCTCGCACGGTAGGTCCGATCTCACTACCAGGCCCTTGTTCTCCACGCCATTCACGCATGTTGACCCGTTCCTCCGGAGCCACGTCCAACTCCGGGAGATCTACAAGCGTGCCATCTTCCTTTTGAAACTTAATTTCATCAAAACGCGCACGAATTTCGCTCACTAGCTGTCGATCATCAAACCGACCACCCCATGGGTCGAGTCCAAGTTCCTCGATTTTACGCATCTTTTCTCGGCGACTGGCCACGTGCATTTGCACATCGTCAGCATTGTCGGTTTCAACTTCGGGATTATCTGCGGGTGTATCGCTCATGCGAGTTACCTTAGACCTTTGTTTCAAGCATTTAAGTAGGATTTAAGCTGGTTATTTTATGGCAATCCCTGCCTTCTGTAATCCCCAAATTCATTCACGACGGTATTTGGCAACCTTTGGTTTTACGCCTGGAATGATACGGGATGCATTTTCATAGTAGATCTGCCGCAGGATTCTCGGTGGCAAAGCTATTCCGTAGATTCGCCAGAATCCCTGCGGCGGAAATTCTTTTTCCGAATAGGGGAAATACTCGTCATAGGTTTCCAGGAAACGCCAGTAGTAAGTCAGACGCAATTCCGGCCAAGGACCGTCAGTCCCAAACAAAATCCGATCAGCATATTGCAGGAAGAACCGACGAGCCGTGTAAGGCTGACGCCCTAACTCACCGATTCGCGAGGCAAATTCAACATAGAGATTAGGATACTTTTCCAGCCAATCGGCCACCGTGACGAGATCTTCAGATGAATTGGCCATATGAGCTCCTATAAACTTCGTCCGGGGATGTCGCTCAATCACTCGGTTACGTGCGGCCAACAGCGACTCTCGACTGGGGTACTCCTCCGGCGGAAAGCTCCACTCGGGGTGACGGAACAACTCCTCCCAACGTTCGTTTGTTTCGTCGATCGGACGAAAGAATGCTATCGGATCGGCGGTGTGGATAATGACCGGAATTCCTAGTTGACCGCATGCCTTCCAAATCGGATCCCAGCGGGGGTCGTCAATTGCAATCAGCGATCCATCCGGATTCTTGTAGCTCAATCCAAACTGTTTAAAAAACTTTAAACCGCTAACCCCATGGCCGACGGCGAGTTGCAACTGACGAGCTGTCTTTTCACCAAAACCGGGTTGATGGCAAGCCCAGGTCGATGGAACATCCTCCTCACCTTCTCCCTGCCAATCCACATTTGCAAAAACCACAAAACGATCCGGATACTTCTGGCCAACATATTCAAGATGTGCATCCAATGTATCGCCAAGCTTTCCATCGAGACTGCAACAAACAGCAATATTGTGCTTATCCATTAATCGCACATATTCATCCAATTTTCCCAAGTCATGTTTTAAACGATGCCTGAAATGCGTGTGCACATCCACGACCGGAAACTGAGCCTCTTCCAGTAGTGTTTGCCGGACTTTCAATGACGGCTTGGGACGGAAATTACCTAACGCAAGATTACGCCCGCTGCGGCCATCTAAAGGCTCCTGTTGCCCCCAAGACTGTCCTAAAGATAAAACCAGCAATATTAATACTGTGAAAAACGATGTAAACAACGAATTTCCGGGACTGACCATGATCGCGGTCTCCTCTAAAACTTCTCACCATTCTCAATACAAAGTAAAATGGAATACTACCATTATGCCTGATATCTTCTCGGTCTGTAATTCACCCTGATGAAACCTGAACATACACAACGTCAAACCGATGGCGAACAGCACCGTTCACAGCAGCTTAGCATGCAACCGACCGAGAGTCCGGCCGAACTACCCGGTTACGAGCTCGTTAGGCGGCTGGGATCGGGAGCATATGGCGAAGTATGGATTGGGGTCGACAAGAATACTAACCGGCAGGTTGCGGTAAAGTTTTTCAACCACCAGTCCGGTGTTGATTGGCAGTTACTCGACAAAGAAGTCGAGAAACTGGTCTCGCTAGCAACGGCACGGCACGTTGTGCAACTTCTTGAAGTCGGCTGGAACCATGAACCACCGTATTATGTGATGGAATATCTTGAACAAGGTTCCGTGGATGAGTTCATTGAAAACAACTCCCCAATCGATCTCGAACAGTGTTTGCAAATGTTCGAAGATATCGCTATCGGTATGTCCCACGCTCACGCCAAAGGAATTTTACACTGCGACCTGAAACCGGCAAATATCCTGCTTGATGCAGAAGGCCACGCCCGTCTAGCAGACTTCGGACAATCCCGCTTAAGTACCGATCAGTCCCCTGCGTTGGGAACCTTATTTTATATGGCTCCTGAACAGGCTGACCTCAACGCTGTACCGGACATTCGCTGGGACACCTATGGATTAGGAGCCATTCTATATACTTTGATCGAAGGTCGGCCACCTTACCGTAATCAACAGCGACTTAAAGACATTGAAAATGCGGGGAATCTGGAGCAACGGCTAAGTGCTTATCAAACGACACTGAAAGTAGCTCCCAATCCTGTCGAGCAAATGAAGCGTCCAGTCGATCCCGCACTTCAAACCATCCTGGAAAAGTGTCTCTCTACAGACCCCGAACAACGCTTCCATTCCGTCGGAGATATCCTCTCAGAATTAGAGCAGCGAAAGCTTGCCCGTGCTCGCCGTCCGCTAAACATTCTGGGACTGTTTGGTCCACTGTTTCTATTGGCTTTGATGGTGCTGTTTGGTGGCAAATGGTACAAACAGGCCGTTGAAGATGCTGAACAGGCCGTGCGAGAACGAGTCTATGAAAGTAACGCATGGGTTTCTCGCCACGTTGCACTATCGGTTGAAGAAGAATTACGCAATTACTATCAAATCATCGAATTTGAAGCCTCTCAGCGAGAATTACAAAACAAACTTCGAGCCGTACTCACTTCTCCTTTGTTGAAACAAATTCAAGCTGACCGTCAATCGTTTAACACTATCACTGAACAACAAAAAGTGTTTGTTGATCAAGACATCAGAATCGTCTTAGACCAATATCTACAAGGCCGTCTAAACGTATATCTGGAACGCGTGCAAAGTGATGAATCCAATCCAAAATTAGCTAGCCTGTTCGTCATCGGTGCTGAAGGAGATATGCTTTCGATTGCCTATGACGAGCCTGTTCAGACTCAATCGGTGGGTAGAAACTACTCATTCCGAACGTATTTCCATGGACAGAGCGAAGATTTTCCGAGAGATACATCCCCACCGGGCATTACTCCCATTGCCTACACCCACCTGTCAGCAGCCTTTCAAAGTACGACCACAAAACGGTGGAAAATCGCCATCTCCACTCCAATCTATGCGGATGAATCTCAAACAGAGCTATTGGGAATCATTGCCCTGACACTCAACTTAGGTGACTTTTCCTATTTACGAAGTGATCAAATTGAAAACCAATTCGCCGTCTTCATTGACGGTCGAACCCAGACCGCCAACAACCAGATTCAGGTGCAGGGCACCATCTTACAGCACCCGATCATGGATGAAATAGACAATCCGACGATTGAACCTTTCCGGATAAATGGCACCCAGCTTCAACAACTTCTGCAGGGTGAAAAGCAACTATACATCGATCCCGTGGGACAAACGACGGTCCGACCCGAGTATGCCAAGTACGGTGGTGAGTGGATCGGCGTGATAGAAAACGTACGACTTCCGGGGCAGTCAGCGGCTGATTCCGGAGCTCCAATTGAATCCGACGTGGACCGCAAGCAAAGTGAATTGCTGATCTTGATTCAGGAGAGCTACCAAGATGCAACAACGCCCATTCGTGAACTTGGCGCGAAGCTGATCCTTGAAGGTATCATTACCGCGGTAATCTTACTAATTGCCGTAACGACTCTTTGGCTCTTTGTGCTACGACGGTTCTCGACTGCACCATCCATCAAGACATAAGCTACTTTAACCTGCGATCACATCCTTAATGACATGACCATGAACATCGGTCAATCGACGTTCAATTCCATTGTGGTAAAAAGACAGTCGTTTATGGTGTAAACCAAGCAGGTGAAGAATGGTGGCATGGAAGTCATAGACCGTCGCCACATTCTCTACAGCTCGATATCCGAATTCATCGGTCGCTCCGTACTCAAAGGGTGCTTTGACTCCGGCTCCCATCATCCAAGCAGAAAAGCCTGACGGATTGTGATCGCGTCCACTCGCGCCGGCCTGGAACGTCGGCATTCGGCCAAATTCAGTAGTCCACACCACCAGAGTATCTTCCAGCAGTCCACGCTGTTTCATGTCCGTTAATAAGCCGGCGACTGGTTGATCCAGAATCGGGCCATGTACGCTGTACTGGTTCTTCAGCTGCTTATGCCCATCCCAGTTACTCGTTCCTTCCCCGCCAGTCTGATACGAACCATTAAATAACTGAACAAACCGAACTCCCTTTTCCATTAACCTACGAGCCAAAATACAGTTTTTCGCAAAGGACGCTTTCAAAGTATTCTGTGGGTCATCAGCTCCATACAACTTCAAGATATGCTCAGGTTCTGTCGACATATCACCCACCTCGGGCACAGACAATTGCATTCGAGCGGCGAGTTCATAACTAGAAATACGAGCTGCCAGTTGAGTATCTTCAGGAAAACGTGCGAGGTGTCTTTCATTCAATCTTCTGAGAAAACTACGAGTTTTCAAATCGGTTTGAGCCGTGACTCCTTTTGGCGGAACAAGATTTTCAATAGGTTTGGAAGCATTAAAGTCTGTCCCTTGAAAAGCTGCGGGAAGAAATCCTGCGCCCCAATTATTAACACTCGACTGAGGTGTTCCCCGTGGATCTGAAATGGCAACAAAAGCAGGCAAATCGTCAACTTCACTCCCCAGAGCATAAGTCACCCAGGCACCGATACTTGGAAAACCATCGAGAGTAAACCCTGTCGACATATAGTTTTCACCTGGGCCATGCGTATTTGTCTTACTTGTCAAGGAATGAATAAATGCCATATCATCAGCATGTTCACCAATATGATCCACTAAGCTGGAGATCATTTTTCCTGATTCGCCGCGAGGTTTAAATTCCCAGGGACTACGGGTCAAATTCCCCTGTTTTCCCTGAAAGGTCACGAGATCATTTCCACCCGGCAACGGTTGGCCATCACGCTTAATCAGCTCAGGCTTATAGTCAAAAGTATCCAAATGAGAGCAAGCACCGGAACAAAAAATCATCAACACTTTCTTTGCTTTCGGAAGAAAGTGGGAAGCCCGTCGTGCATTCGGATTCGCGGCGAGGACTTTTGGGCGAATAGGCTCACCTTCTGCCTCAACATCCTCTGCTAATATCTGGCTTTGATCTAACAAACCGGCAAGAGCTACAGAACTCAGACCATAGGCCATATTGCCGAGCGATGCTCGTCGGCTCAGCAAATGACGACCTGCTAATTCTCTTGGATCAATATTACTCATATTCTTACTCTGTCTTAACTACCTACCAACTTAGTGAACGAACACAAATTCGTTGGCATTAAAAATCGCCCGGCAAAACTGAACAAGCCCAGCTTCGCTTACGAAAGTAACTGCTTCCGCCACTTCCGATTCAGCGGGATAACGCCCAAAGGCCCTGAGAAGCACATATTCAACCTGGCGGGCACGATCTTCCGGGAATTCCTTCTCTATGAAATCCGATAGAATCTCACATTGCTGTAAGACGAATGTGGAATTAAAAAGATTTAGAGCCTGAAGGGGAGTGGTTGACCGACTTCGTTTATCAACGACCTGACTAGCATCCGGACAATCGAAGACTCCGAATACCGCATCTTTTTCCTGGCGAACTTTGGTCATGTAGATCATTCGTCGCCAATGTTCCGGGCCAAATTCCTTCAAGGGGAAATAGTGACGCACGTTTTCAGCTTGCACCTGAAAACCTGAAAATCCCGTACCCCCCCTTCGTTTATCCAATGAACCGCTAACCTCCAGAATACTATCACGAATTACCTCAGCCTCCATGCGACGTGGTGGAAACCGCCAAAGCAATCGACTACCAGCGTCCACAGACAAACCATCTTTTCTTGGGCTACTGGATTGCCGGTAAGTGGCTGAATGCATGAGCAGACGATGAACATGCTTAAGACTCCAATCATTCTCCATTAACTCTGCTGCCAGATAATCGAGCAGTCGGGAGTGGGTCGGCAACGTGCCCGCCACCCCTAAGTCGCTCGGTGTATCAACAATGCCGGTACCAAAATGAAATTGCCATAAGCGGTTAACAATAACTCGCGCAGTCAGTGGATTTTCTTTACTACCAACCCACTCCGCAAAAGCTGCGCGACGCTGACCATCTGACGAATCCTGCTTTAATCCCAACGAACCAAACACCTCTAAAGCATCGGGCCCGACTGCCTCCCGGGGAGCATTAAAGTCACCACGGTATAAACGATGAATCACTTCGGGGGTCGTGAATTGTCCGGCATAAACAACCGTTCTAGCACTCAGTTCCTCCAGTTCTATTTTATAGTTTTGCAGTCTTTTAAGATTTGTTTCAGCCAAAGCACGTTGCGGTTCCGGCAAGTCAGTAAAACTATACTCCAGTTCGATTTTCGCATCCGTTTGATAAGGCACACGATCGCCACTGGAAGCAACCTGCTGCCAGTTCTCACCATCAAGCGACACCTCAATCTTGTACTTTGTCACCACTCTGTCGGTAAGTTTCCCTTCCCGATCACGTCCCCATTCAATCCTCGTAATACTTTTTGTGTCCGGTAGTTCTATCTGTGCCCAACCTTTTCCTGATTCATTTGAAATCCAGCTTTTCGCATTGCCATACAACCCGTCATTAAGATGCTTAATCTGATGAATGGGATAACCCGGCAAATTACTTGAAGCCGTGGCTTTCGCTCCTAATGCTGCTAAACCAACATTTTCTTCGCCAGCGAAAACAGACAGCTCATCCAGACAAGGTTGTGAAGAAGAGCAGGCGGAAATTGTCATACGGACAAATTTCGCTTCGACATTTCTAATTAATTCTCTATTGAAACTCGGAACCACTGCCTTTCGCAGTGCCGGACGAGTAGGTACCGTCGGATCATTCTCAGCGGCGGGTTCAAGCAGAACCACGTCCGTAGTAACAGCCTTTCCCGGGCTTTTGCGACGCAATAACAATGTGGAAGCGGGGTTTAGCTGATACACCCCGGCGTTATAAAGGCCACTCCATAACGGAACCTCCTGCTCGGGTGTCGAACCGTCAGCGAAAAGTAATTGATTTACTTCTGCAATCACCCTCTGATCATCCAGAGTTGCCAGATCTCCGTCATGATCCAAAACGTATTGCACGTCAACGGCATGGCTTTTCGGCCCGGCCCCCCAGGACAACCAAATTCGGTAATTTCCACGGGCCATCAGATGGTAGCGACCTAAATCCGGATGATCTTCATGGTCCCACCAAAAATAGGATCCACCGCTTATATTGGGAAGACGCTTCCGATCTCCGGCATCACTCTTTTGCCCGGGGCCAGTTCCTGCCGTATTGGTACCCGTGCCACGTTTCGGATGCAATTCCTCAAAACCCCTTACGCCTAATCGTCCTACCACCGACTCATCAATTTGAATCAAACTCGCCGAAGCCACGTCCACATGCTTTAATAATTGTGATTCGATTTTACGAACCTGAGAAGAAACAAATGATTGACGGGCAAGATGTTCCGGTGTCGGGGACACGGGTCTGTTACCATGCCGAACGCCGGCAAAAATCGCCTGCATCGCATAGTAATCTTTCTGCGTGATCGCATCGAATTTATGGTTATGGCAACGAGCACAACCAATCGTCAGCCCCAGAAAAGTTGTTCCGGTTGCGTTGATATAATCTGCTAATTCATCCTGCCGCTGCATTTTGGTTAGATTTGGATCCGAACTCTTCACCAAATCATTGGGGCCGGCTACCAGAAATCCTGTCCCCACATCATTACCAAACTGGTCACCTGCAATCTGTTCTTTTACAAACTTGTCATATGGTTTGTCCGTATTAAAAGCATCGATTACATAATCCCGATAATGAAAGGCGTTCGGGCGTTCCCGATTTACTTCGTAGCCGGTTGTTTCACCAAATCTCACTAAGTCCAGCCAGTGAGCTGCCCAGCGTTCGCCAAAGTGTGGACTATCAAGAACCGCCTCTACCAGTTCCGCATAAGAATCCTCTGCCGAAAACTGCTCCATCTGTTCGGGCGTCGGAGGTAAACCATGATTAACAAGCGTCAATCTTCTAAGCAAATCAAGTGGTTTAGCAGTTTCAGACGGAGCCAGTCCTTTCTCTCGCAACTTTTGCAAGATGAAGTGGTCAATAGCATTAACAGCCCAATCTGACTTCTGTGCTCTCGGAACTGTTGGTTTCCTTACCGGTTGAAAAGACCAATGATTTGTCGTAATTTTCGCTACTTCAGCCTGCCCCGGCCAGTCAACTCCCTGATCAATCCATGTACGAAGAATCGCAACTTCATCCTGACTTAACCCATCACCTTCCGCCGGCATCTTCAAATCGTCGTGCGTGCCAGCCACAATCTGAACCAAAAAACTGTCAGCGCCTTTACCTTTAATAATTGCCGGTTCGCCTAAGTCACCTCCACGTAAAAGAGATGCCTTCTGATCCACGCGTAAGCCACTTTCCTGAGTCTCCTCGCCGTGACATTCAATGCAATGACGTTCAAAGATCGGAAACACGTCTTGGGCGAATTCAATTCTCCGTTCCAGTCCGTCAGGTATCTTTTTTTCCTGTGCCTGCAAAACCAAGGATGTGAAAAGAACCGAGAAGCCGAGCCAGTAACGCATAATAATGTCGATGCGGGTCACTTTTTTATTCCATGTATTGTCGTGCCATGAGACTTTTCCAATCCCTATTTTAGTCTCTAACTACAAGGCAATTCCACTATCTACATTTAACAATCTCACTCAACTCAAGAGGAAAATCGTTGGCGGCTAACGAAAGCCTAAACTTAAGAGTCGGTTAAAGTTAAAATAAACCACACGGATCAAAAGGAGTCCACGTCTCATGCCCTATCTAATAGCCCAAGGAAAACAGCCGCATCAGCGCTGGCGCCGACTTTTACCGGAAGGCATCGTGCTTACTCTTGGACGAACAACGCCCCGATGGAATGTCCCCTGGGACTCTCAGGTCTCACGAATGCACGCGCATTTACAACTTGAAGGTGATAGCCTGCAAGTTGAACGTCACGAGACCGCCAGAAATGCCGTTTACTATCAGGGCAAAGAACTCCAACAATTTGAGTTGCAACTCAACCAACATTTCGTGATTGGTGAAACGAGTTTTTCACTTGTGCCCTCGGAACTGGCAGCTTCCCTGATACCCGATTCACCGGCAGCAGAGCAGACGTTTATGCTGACGGATCTACACAAAATCCCATTCGAAGAAACCTCTCACCGGATTGAGTTACTCAGTAAACTTCCCACGATCACAGCTTCTGCTGCCGATGAGCAGGAACTGCTATCAAAAATAGTCGACTGGCTGTTTCTCGGGATTAAACGTGCATCGGGTATCGCGTTGGTGCGGCAGATTATGCCGGAAAAGGGGGAAGTGGAAGTCATGCACTGGGATTACCGTGGCCGCAAAGACGCTTACTTCAGGCCCAGTCAGGCCTTGATTAATCAAGCCATTAAATCTGAGCTGAGCACCATTCATTTTTGGAATCAGGATACCGAGTCTGAATACACTGAATTACAGGGAATTGACTGGGGATTCTGTATTCCGATGCAGGGAGATGCCTGTCAAAACTGGGGACTCTATATTGCTGGAAAAACAGATACCACTTCTAGATTAGGAAGTGATTCTTTAACGCAATTTCAAATTAAGCAGGACATGAAATATGCAGAACTGGCATCGTCGACCCTGAGCCATCTACGTTCATTGAAAAACATGGAACGCCTACAAGCGCACTTTCAACAATTCTTCCCGGATGTCGTGGTGGATGCACTACTAAGCGGCTCTTCCGAAGAATTATTAACACCACGCGAAGCTGACCTGAGCATCATGTTTTGTGATCTCTCAGGGTTTAGTAACGCGAGCGAGGATTCAGCTGCGAATCTGATGAATCTGCTGCAAAGTACAAGCGACAGCTTATCACTAATCACACAACAAATACTTGCTCAAGATGGAGTGATTGGTGACTTCCACGGTGATGAAGCAATGGGATTTTGGGGCTGGCCGGTAGCTGAAACTCCCGAGATACATGCGCGCAAAGCTTGTGCCGCAGCATTGGAGATCCTCACCTCCTTCCTTTCCAAAAGTGCCTTTGAAGTAACCATTGGTATCGCATCCGGCGTAAGTGTAGCCGGAGAGATCGGCTCGAATCACCAAGTTAAAGTTTCGGTCTTAGGCCCCGTGGTTAACCTGGCTTCCAGACTGGAATCCATGAATCGCCACTTTGGAACGTCGATTCTGATGGATGAGAGAACGTCAGCATTGATCGGGGAAGAACTGCAGGAAGCGGTCGTCATACGGCTAGGACGTGTTCGACCTTATGGTATGGAAAGAGCGGTTCAGGTCTCAACGCTACTTGGCCGTGAAGACGCTACCGAGTTACTTCATCATTTGGAAAACTACGCCAAGGCTTTAGCGGCGATTGAAGAAAACAACCTACAACAGGCTCACAAGCTTTTACTAGAAATCACAGCAACTGAACAGCCACAATTAAAATTCGCCAATGTGCTGCTAGGTCATGTGGAACTGCACTTAACCCTGGCTAACAAAAGGAATATGGGACTCCAAAAATCAGAGCCTCATGTGATTCACCTAGCAATGAAGTAAGAGTCCGTCACTCGGTAATCCGAGCGCCCATGGCTTTCAGTGCATCAAGTTGAGCCTTAGAACCATCAGCCAGAGGATTACCAGAAACATATAGTTTCCAAAATGGAGAGAATCGTTTCTGGCCTTCACTATCTGCTTTAGCCATATCCACTAAGATTGCCAAATCAGTTATCTTGTTGTCGTTTATGAAAAGGTACTTCAATTCGGTAAAACTTTTCAACGGTGACAAATCAGTGATTTCATTTCCTCGAAGATCGAGTGAAGAAACACGAGTTAAACCCGCAATCTGATCGAGTGAATTCAATTTATTGCCATTAAGATAAAGTGACCAAAGCTTCTTGTGTTCTGCAATGGGCGTCAAATCTGTCAATTGATTATCAGAGAGATAAAGCGAACGTAATGCAGACAATTCTTTAAGTGGAAGAATATCTGTTATCTGATTTCCGGATAGTTTGAGATACTGGAGATTTGTTAGAGTGGCCACCGGGGATACATCTGTAATTTGATTCTCTGCCAGGTTGAGTGACTGCAGACCTTTAAGATCTTTAATCGCACTGATATCTGTAATCTGGTTTTTGGAAAGCGAAAGCAGAGCGAGTGACCGGCATTTATCGAGTCCGGTCAAATCAGTGATCTCCGCACCATTACCTTCAATGCTCGAGATATTCTCAACATCCTGTTCGGTCAACGGCTCTTCGTTGTTGCGTTTTGCAAAAACATAACGACGAACAACCTTCTCCAGACTCTTGTCCGGAAATATACTCTGCGCCATAACATCCTGAGCACCCAGGCAAAGAATAATGGCAAAGAGAACAAGAATCTTATAGCTATTTTTCATCAAGAGTGCTCCAGTACTCGTTGTTGACCATCAAAGTAGTAAAAAGTAATTCCATTACGCTGGAGGTTTTTCTACGACATCATCCGGCCGCATCAAAGCCTTAACTATTTTAAAGAGCATTCAATAAGGCAATCAACCATAGGAAGCCAAAGTGATTCAAAAAAACACGTCGTTTGGTGAAATGCCTATTTTACATCATTTGACTGGGAACAAGAACTAGATCGCAGCTTTCACTCCAACGTAGCTCAATCTGGCTTTCAAACAAGCCGCTTTGAAAGCTTCCGGACGCGATACACCACGAAGGCGAAGCACTTCTTTATCGCCAATAACAAATCTCAGATCACCGCAATCGTACCAACGATGGTATGGTTTGCTGTTGATAACCTGAACATCATCGAATTCATCGAGTTCAACACCACCATGGACTTCAGCATTTGGTCCCCCACAAGCATCTTCTGCGATGATTTGCTGCGTGGTGATCCGATAACGCTTTGGTTTCAAACCGAGTTTGTCGGAAATCCAACCAAGCACCGGAAGTTGACTAATCGGAAGGACTCGGCCGATATAGAGAGCTGCACACAGAGGTGCACTCAACAAAGCCAGAATATATCCGACGGACAGAAAACCGACGCCTATTCCTTTGGTGGATTCCAAAATGGATCCAATGATCTCCCCAATCCCCCCCGGAGCCTCGGAGATCGACGGGTAAACCGTCATAACGGTGGTTTCTTCGTCGAATGCAACAACACCAGCGATCGCCTGATTCATTGTTTTAATCGTTCCTGATTAGTTTCTTCGTTGGTAGAACTTTTATAATAATTGACTGGCTGGACGTCGCTAGACCTGCACTACATCAAAAATCAAGACCGTTATTTTAACGAGATTACCTCGTAATGAAAAGGCAACTGGATTCCAAACTAGATTTATTCGTCAGGACGTTATCCTTGGCCACGGGCTTCGTTCTTCAGATGAGACTTGTTCTGACGCCTAATAAGGTAAGCCAAATTGTATTGGGTGTATCTACCAGCTTTAGCGCAATAAAAAAGCCCACTTGGCTGGCAAAAACCAAGTGGGCTTTGAGAACTTTGATTTGATTTGGTAGTTGTATTCGTCTTACGACTTATACGCCTCGTGCTCATTTTTAGGAACACATCCACTATGTACCTATGTGTGTTACCACTCATAGGTAGATAATCCTTAGAAAGGAGGTGATCCAGCCGCAGGTTCCCCTACGGCTACCTTGTTACGACTTAGTCCCAATTGCGGAGTTCACCTTCGGCGCCTGCTTCTAAAAGTTAGCTCAGCGACTTCGGGTGCCCCCCACTTTCGTGGCTTGACGGGCGGTGTGTACAAGGCTCAGGAACATATTCACCGCGGTATGCTGACCCGCGATTACTAGCGATTCCGGCTTCATGCAGGCGAGTTGCAGCCTGCAATCCGAACTGGGGCGCGTTTTATGGGATTTGCTCCACATCACTGCTTAGCTTCCCTTTGTACGCACCATTGTAGGACGTGTGCAGCCCTGGTCATAAAGGCCATGATGACCTGACGTCGTCCCCACCTTCCTCCGGTTTAACACCGGCAGTCTCCCTAGAGTCCCCAACCGAATTGCTGGCAACTAAGGATAGGGGTTTCGCTCGTTAAGGGACTTAACCCGACATCTCACGACACGAGCTGACGACGGCCATGCAGCACCTGTGTAAAGGCTCCCCGAAGGGCACCCTCGACTTTCACCGAGGTTCCTAAACATGTCAAGACCAGGATAAGGTTCTTCGCGTATCCTCGAATTAAGCCACATCCTCCACCGCTTGTGTGAGCCCCCGTCAATTCCTTTGAGTTTCAGCCTTGCGACCATACTCCCCAGGCGGAGTACTTAACACTTTCGCTACGACCGAGAGGCTGTGGAAGGCCCCACGATCCAGTACTCATCGTTTACAGCTAGGACTACCGGGGTATCTAATCCCGTTCGCTACCCTAGCTTTCGTGCCTCAGCGTCAGAAGAGACCCAGTAAGCCGCCTTCGCCACTGGTGTTCCTGATGATATCAACGCATTTCACCGCTCCACCATCAGTTCCGCTTACCTCTGTCTCCCTCTAGCTTTGCAGTTTGGAACGCAGTTCCTCAGTTGAGCTGAGGGATTTCACATCCCACTTGCAAAGCCGCCTACGCACCCTTTAAGCCCAGTGATTCCGAATAACGTTCGCACGGTTCGTGTTACCGCGGCTGCTGGCACGAACTTAGCCCGTGCTTCCTCTGAGGTTCAGTCAAGCCGAAGCTTTCCTCCCCTCTGACAGCGGTTTACAACCCGAAGGCCTTCATCCCGCACGCGGCGTCGCTCGGTCAGACTTTCGTCCATTGCCGAAGATTCTCGACTGCAGCCACCCGTAGGTGTCTGGGCAGTGTCTCAGTCCCAGTGAGACGGGTCATGCTCTCACACCCGTTACCCATCATAGCCTTGGTAGTCCGTTACACTACCAACAAGCTAGTAGGACGCGGAGTTCTCTCGAGGCCAAAAAGATTTGGTCCGGAGACATTATTCGGTATTACCTGCGGTTTCCCACAGCTATCCCGATCCTCAAGGTAAACTTCCACGCGTTACTCTCCCTTTCGCCGCTGTCCGTTCAATTAATCATTTCGAAAAAATCAAAAAAGAACTTCTCGCTCGACTTGCATGCCTAATCCACGCCGCCAACGTTCATTCTGAGCCAGGATCAAACCCTTCAATTAAAGTATTGAGGCTGACTTCTAAAAGAAGCCAGTTATCCATCAAATAACTCAATCGGAGTTCGATTGGAGTCAAGGAGTTTTGAGTCACTATGGTCATAAGTGACTACCTTGCCAATTAAATAATCCTGAGTTCCTAAAAGTTGACTAAAAATATAGTTATTCCAAAGGAATAAGTACGAGGTCCACCAAATTTTCAAAGATCAATACTTAACTTTTTCCCTAGAAGGGAAAAGTCAAATATACAGTGTCTCTCCGTACCGTCAAGCGGTCAGAGAACACTTTTCTTCGGTTTTTTTGAGAGTACGACTGACGTCGAACTCTCCCAGCAAAACCTTAACGATTCTACTGCTTGAACCCCCGAAGGGACTCCCGAAGAAGTGTTGAATTATAAGTGAGGCTTTCTCAGCGCATAGGGGGTAGAACCCAATAATGAAAAAAAATCGAGAATAGCTGCCATAAGCCTTAAAACCAAGAACCACACCACCACTTTACCCCCGTGTCTAATTCCTTTTTCACACATTCGAGGGTATGCTAAGACTGGAACGGGTTAGCTCAATGAGTACCAATTTATTGTGGCAATCATAGTCGATTGATACGGCACTCTCAGAGCATTGTCAGTATGGCGATAGAGATAAACAGGTAGAGGCAGTATGATTTGTCGAGGAGTGCGTGGAGCGACGACGGTTGATAACAACGACCGTGAAGAAATACTTACCGCGACCCGGCAGTTACTCGCTCTCATGATCCGTCTCAACAACATCCAGCCTGAAGATGTTGGCAGCGCTATCTTCAGCATGACACATGATCTCAATGCCGAATTCCCTGCTCTAGCTGCCCGGCAACTCGGCTGGCTCGACGTTCCTTTGATTTGCACACATGAAGTCAACGTTCCAGGATCTCTGCCAAACTGCATCCGTATCCTGCTTCACTGGAACACTGACAACCCGCAGTCCGATGTTCAACACGTCTACATAAAGGGTGCCATTAAACTTCGGCCCGACCTGTCTGATCTGCCTCCCGTGGATTTCCAGGAACTCGAAGAATGGATCCAAAACGCTTTAAAACAATAACCGTGGCCGTTGAACTGTTCAGCCATCTCAATCATATGCTTAAAACAATTATCTCCATCCTGCTTGTTGCGATTTCAACTTTCACAGTCATGGCCGTTGTGCCACCCAGCGCGCCTGCGCCCGACGCACCAAACATTGCTCCCGCCTCCCCGGACGCTGAAACTCAAATCCGGTCCTTCCAGATTCCCAAGGATTTTTCAACGCACCTGTTTGCTGCGGAACCGATGCTGGCCAACCCGGTCGCTTTCACCGTCGATAATCAGGGACGAGTCTGGGTTTGTGAGTCTTTTCGTCAAAACCGAGGAGTTACGGATAACCGGGAACACAACCAACAATGGCTCGAACGTGACATCTCCGCATTATCCGTTCAGGATCGAATCGACTACCACAAAGAGTTACTTGGCGCCAAGCTCTCGGAATATACCAAATACGATGATCAAATCCGCCTGCTTGAAGACAAAGACCAGGATGGTAAAGCTGATTACTCCACCGTCTATGCCAAACACTTCAATCAAATTGAAGACGGCACAGCGGCCGGCATTTTAGTCCGCGGAAACAGCGTCTATATGACATGTATTCCTCACCTTTGGCAACTCGAGGACACCGACCATGATAACCTTGCCGACAAACGAAAAGCCCTCCACTCGGGCTACGGTGTACGGGTAGCATTCCGAGGCCATGACTCGCATGGGCTGATTATGGGCCCCGATGGACGACTCTACTTCTCCATCGGCGATCGCGGTTACAACATCGAATTTGAAGGCCAAAAGCACTTCGATCCAAGAAGTGGGGCTGTTTTCCGTTGCGAACCCGATGGAAGCGATTTGGAAGTGTTTGCCACGGGACTGCGGAACCCTCAGGAACTGGCATTTGACCAATACGGCAATCTGTTTACCGGTGATAACAACTCCGATTCAGGAGACCGGGCTCGCTGGGTTCATGTCGTTCAGGATGGAGACACCGGCTGGCGAATGGAATACCAATACCTCTCTGACCGGGGCCCTTTCAACCGCGAAAAAATATGGCACCCCTACAACGAAGATACGCCGGCTTATATCGTGCCGCCGATTCGCAACTTTGCCGACGGTCCCTCCGGTCTGGTCTATTACCCCGGCACTGGAATGCCGAACCAATTCAATGATACCTTCCTTTTATGCGACTTCCGTGGCGGACCAAATAACAGTGGGGTTCGAAGCCTCAAAGTAGAACCGAACGGAGCGACCTTCAAAGTAGTAGAGAATGCGCAACCATTTTGGAAAATTCTGGCTACCGATATCGCATTTGCTCCTGCAGGAGGAATCTATCTGTCAGACTGGGTGAACGGCTGGAATGGGGAAGGCAAAGGCCGAATCTACCATTTCAAGCCCACAAGTGAAGAAGTGCTGAAAACTGCACAAGAAACCACTAAATTGCTCTCACAGGACTGGTCCAAACTGAAACCTGTAAATCTCGAAGCATTACTCAGCCATGCCGATTATCGTGTGCGACTGGAGTCTCAACTCGAACTCGTCAACCGTAAATCCCATGTCGTCTTTACCAAAGTCCTCACAGAGTCTGACAATGTACTGGCGCAACTTCACAGCCTGTGGGGGATGGGGATTTTAGCTCGCCATGGCTTTTTTGAAACGGAAGTAAAAAAGGCTCTTCTTAATTTCCTTTCGGAGGATTACTCGATTGAACTGCGATCTCAAGTGCTCAATCTCCTTGGTGACCTGCAAGTTAAAAGTGCTGAAAAGACACTGCTTGAAGTTATTAAAGCCGACGATGCCCGATTGAAGTTCTTCGCCGCTAAAGCCCTTGGAAAGATTCAAAGTCAAAAAGCCTTCGGTGCCTTTGTTACTTTATTAGAAGAGAATCAAGACCAAGATCCGGTTCTACGTCATGCCGGAATCATGGGACTTGTAGGAACCGACAATGCCGAACAGATTGTTCAACTGAAACTACATGCGTCCCGTTCAGTCCGAGTAGCGGCTGTCGTGGCTTTGCGTCGACTGGAAGATCCATCGATTGCCCAATTCCTTGACGATACCGATGCACGCATTGTGCTCGAAGCGGCTCGTGCTATTCATGATCTACCGATAGTTGGAGCCCTCGAGGCTTTGGCCAATGCGGAATCCCAGATCACGTCTCACCCGGAAACCGGCCGTCGTATTCTTAACGCCAACTTCCGTTTGGGAACCGCCGAACGAGCTGATCTTGTAGCTCGTATTGCCGGTGATTCACAAGTCCACGACTCACTTCGCACTATCGCCATCGAGATGCTGGCAAACTGGACTGAGCCATCCGCGCGAGATCATGTGCTTGGATTCTGGCGTCCGCTAGAAAAGCGTGATCGAAACATCGCTCGCGTAGCGATGATTAATCATCTAGGGGGAATCCTATCAGGCAGCGACTTGGTACGTTCAGCCGGCATTAAAACAGCTGCCAGTTTAGGGATAGAAGAAGCTGGCCCGATCCTGATGGAAGTACTAATCAATATGGAAGCCGAGGGACAATCCCGAGCCGTTGCACTTTCGGCTTTAGGCGCGATAAAACACCCTGATTTTAAAGAAACCGTAGCCAGACACCTCGAGGATGAAATCGCTGAAGTTCGAATTCAGGCCCGCCATGAATTAATCTCCATCGACGCTACCAAGGCAGTGAGCATTCTCGAGGCCGCTATTGAGTCAAAAAACCTCATCGAACGTCAGGCTGCCTTCCGCGACCTGGCTTTGCTAGATTCGGATGCCGCTGCAAACGTTCTATTAGCAGGCGTAGAACGTTTGAAAAGTAACCAATTACCCGCGGACACAAGAGTTGATGTTCGGGTAGCCGCCCGACATTCTCAATCTGAAGCTGTGAAAAATGCCCTCGCTGATTATGAAGCGTCATTGGATGCCAACGATGTCACCGCTCAATTCCTTGATAGTTTGGAAGGTGGAAATGCTGAGCGAGGCAAGAAGATCTTCTACGAACGAACTCAGGTTTCCTGTGTACGCTGTCACAAATTTAATGGTCGCGGCGGAGATGTAGGACCGGTTCTAGATAAACTTGGCCAGGAAAAGAGTCGTAAGTATTTGCTGGAGGCGATCGTAGAGCCAAATGCGGCTATTGCGAAGAACTTTGAAAGCCTAACGATTGTAGATCTCGATGGCATTATCACGACCGGAGTGGTTAAATCTAACAATGATGAATCTATCGAACTGTTAACAGCCGAAGGGAAGCGAGTGGAAATTGCGAAAGATGATATCGACTTTCAAAAACAGTCTAAATCGCCGATGCCTGAGGACCTTGTAAAGCATCTGTCACTTGACGATGTTCGAGATCTGGTCGAATTCCTGAAACTTGGCGTCGAATAAGCTACATCTGCTCTGAAGGCCTGAAAAGTTTCAAAGCATGACTAAATGAAGGCTTGTTCCTAGAATTCTCGATGTGCGGGACCGGCTATTTTATTAGAATAAATGAAGTAAATTAGCCTTTTTCACGGTGTTTCTAAATCTAGTTACCTATCCTAATGCCTAGCATGAGTTCCCTTCCACGACTGACAGCTTCTTTCCTACTTCTGGCAGTAGTCTCTGCGCAGGGAGTATTAGCCGATAATGATGACAAAGCTGGCCAGGTATTCTTCGAGAAAAAGATCCGACCCGTACTGGCGCGCTACTGCTACGAATGCCATGGAAAAGAAAAGCAGGAAAGCGATCTTCGCCTGGACAACTACAAAGACCTGCTGCGTGGTGGTGGGACTGGCCCAGCCGTTGTTCCTAACAATCTGGACGAAAGTTTGATTATTCATGTACTGAAATATGAAGACGAAGAGCTTCAAATGCCACCCGAGCAAAAGCTGAGTGATGAAATCATCGATGATTTTGTAAAGTGGATCGAAATGGGAGCTCCTCATCCCGATGCATCCGAAACAATGATCGAACCAAGAAAATCTGGCGTGGACTGGGAAACGGAACGAGAATTCTGGTCTTTCCAATCTATCAAGGACCCGTCGGTCCCAGCCACCAAAGACACCCGCTGGCCAACACAAACGCTCGACAGTTTTATTCTTGCAGGGCTGGAGCAGCGGGGACTCACACCCGCTCCACAAGCAAGCAAAACAATCCTTATCCGCCGAGTGACATTTGCCCTAACAGGGCTACCACCTAAGCCCGAAGAAGTGGACGCATTTTTAGCCGATAAATCTGCCGACGCATATAAAAAACTGATTAACCGCCTTTTAGATAGCTCAGCCTATGGTGAACGTTGGGGACGGTTTTGGCTCGATGTGGTTCGTTACGCAGACTCCAATGGTCTGGATGAAAACATCGCTCATGGAAATGCCTGGCGTTATCGCGACTATGTCATCAAGGCCTTTAACGATGACATGCCTTTCGATCAGTTCATTACCGAACAACTCGCTGGCGACCTCATGGAAAGCTCTGATGACATTGCAGTCACCAATCGTCGACTGGTGGGCACAGGCTTTCTCGTACTCGGTCCCAAGGTATTAGCCGAAGGCGATGAAGAAAAACTGGCCATGGACATCATCGATGAACAGATTGATACGATTGGCAGAACATTCATGGGAATGACGATCGGATGTGCTCGATGCCACGACCATAAATTCGATCCTATCTCTACGGAAGATTATTATGCTCTGGCAAGCATTCTCAAAAGCACCCGCACCATGGAGTCCTACAAACGGATTGCCAAGTGGAATGAAAACGAGGTGTTCACCCCGGAAGCCAAAGCTAACTATGAAGAAGTTACCGTTCAGATCGGTCAAATTCAGGAGCAAGTTGAAGCTGCGACCAACCAAGCCAATCAAGAGCTACTAGCGAGACTCAACGTAGAAACCTTACCGGAAAAGCCTGCCGAGCAATATAGTGCCGAGCACCAAAAAGCCATCGAAGAGCTCAATCAGCAAATAGAGAAGCTCCGGGTAGCGCGTGGTGAAATCCCGACGGCCATGGGCGTGAAAGAGGCAGAACCGATTGATCTCAAAGTGCATATTCGCGGATCTCATTTGGCTTTAGGAAAACAAGTCTCGCGCCGTATGCCACAAATCTTCACGCATTCCACTGAATTTCCAATCCCTGCTGCTCAGAGTGGTCGACTGCAGTTAGCAAACTGGCTCACGAATGAATCGCATCCGCTCACGGCTCGAGTTTTAGCTAATCGGCTTTGGCGATGGCATTTTGGAAACGGATTACAGGGCTCGACCGATAACTTCGGCAATCTGGGAGATGTACCCATAAATCCTGAACTATTAGACCACGCCGCACAGCAACTGCTCAAAAACAACTGGTCTATTAAGGACTGGCACCGCTGGGTGATGAATTCGTCCACCTATAAAATGAGCAGTCATTATGATGCCGGAGGCAGCCAGCAAGATCCTGAGAATACATCTCTTTGGCGTTTCCCCGTAAGACGACTTGAAGCTGAGAGTATTCGAGACTCAGTTCTGGCTGTCAGTGGTATGCTAGATCGCGAGATGGGTGGCAGCATGTTACACGTAAAGAATCGTGAATTTCTTTTTGACCACACTAGTAAAGATAATACGGATTACAGTTCGCTGCGTCGAAGCGTCTACCTCCCGGTCATTCGCAACAATCTTTATGACTTCTTCCAACTTTTCGACTTCAATGATGCCTCCGTTATCAATGGAAATCGAGCAACCACGACGGTAGCGCCTCAGGCCCTTTTCATGATGAACAGTCCGCTTGTGGAAGAAGCGAGTTGCCGGTTGGCTCACCATCTCCAGACTGTCCCTGAAAAACAACAAATCACTCAGCTTTACAGAATGGCACTCGGGCGTTTACCAAGTAAGGGGGAGCTTTCCACAGCACGAAGATACCTCAAGCAATTTCTCTTAACGCCGGTCATCTCTGTTTCGTTGAAAACTGACGCTGCTGAAGAAGATGCGGTAAATGAGGATGAAATGAAAAAGCCGATGACACCTGAGTTTCAAGCTCTCAAGCTTCTATGCCACAGCATCCTGGCGAGTAACGAGTTTATCTATATTAAATAAGTACTAAGCATGACCAGTTCAAAACACCATCGCAATCGCTGCTACTCCGGCCCCAACCATTGCGCTGATCGACAGGATTTATCAAGACGTTCTTTTTTTAAGTCTTCAACATTAAAAACAACCGCACTCGGATTTGGGCATCTGGCTTTAAGCTCATTGATTCATGAAAGTGCCAAAGGAGTTGCACTCAATCCATTGGCACAAAAACGTACCCATGGGCCGGCCAGAGCCAAGCGAGTCATTTTCTTATTTATGAAAGGTGGGCCATCAGGAGTTGATACATTTGATTACAAACCTCAACTCCAAAAAGATGATGGTAAAGAGTTGCCGTTTGATAAACCACGGGTGCAGTTTGGTGAAACGGGAAAGCTGATGAAGTCTCCGTGGAAGTTCCGCCCCTACGGAGAGAACGGTATCATGGTCAGTGAGCTGTTTCCCCATGTAGCCAAGCGTATCGATGACCTGTGCCTTCTCAACAGTGTCCATGGTACGAATGCAGCGCACGGCGGAGCATCCCTCAAATTACACACTGGCAGCGACAACTTTGTACGCCCAAGTATGGGCTCCTGGGTAACTTACGGACTCGGAACAGAAAACCAAAACCTGCCTGCTTTCGTCACCATCTGCCCCACCTTGGCGCATGGTGGTTTGAAGAACTGGAGTTCTGCCTTTCTGCCGGCTGACTATCAAGGCACCCCTCTTGGGGTGGCCAGCCAACCCTCGACCAACGCCAAGGTTAAATACACGCAAAATAGAAGAGTTTCACGTAAACAACAGCGTATTCAGTTGGATTTGCTACGGCAAATGAACGAGCAACATCTAGAGGGGTTGGGGCCCAATCAGGAATTAGAAGGACGTATCAACAGTTTTGAACTGGCATTTCGTATGCAAAATCAGGTTCCAGAGGTATTAGATATCTCCGGCGAGACAGAAGAAACTCATCGACTATATGGTCTGGACGGTGAGATGACCAAGGACTTCGGGCGACAATGTCTACTGGCCCGTCGCTTTGCCGAGCGAGGAGTCAGGTTTATACAAATCACACATAGTGACAGTTTTGTCCAGTGGGATCAGCACGGTGATTTAGTCAAAGGGCACACGAAGAACGCTCTGGAAGTAGATCAACCGATTGCAGCTTTGCTTACCGATCTGAAACGCCGAGGATTGCTTGAAGACACGCTTGTCCTGTGGGGAGGCGAATTTGGGAGGACACCTGTCATGCAGGGCTCTAATGGTCGTGATCACAATCCGGAAGGCTTTACAATGTGGATGGCCGGCGGAGGAGTCAAAGGCGGTTATCAATACGGGGCCACTGACGAGTACGGATACTACGCTCAGGAAAATAAGATGCACGTTAACGACCTGCATGCAACGCTGCTCCATGCTGTTGGGCTTGACCACAGTCAACTGACTTATCGCTATGCCGGCCGTGACTTCCGCCTGACGGATGTTAGTGGAAATGTTGCCACTGATATTTTTGCGTAATTTCAAACCAACTCTGACGCTCCAGAGTTTCACTAGGCTTACCGACAACAAAGAAAGCATGCCTTGATGTCTGCAACTTTTAATACGGAACGACTACAACGACTCTCCACCACAGCCCAACTGGAAATCGACCAACAGCGAATCGCTGGATGTGCCGTTGGCGTTGGTAACGAAAATGGTCTGCAGTTGGAAAGCTACCAAGGTCTGGCAAATGCTGAAGACTCCATTCCGGTTTCTGCTGATACGCTGTTTCGTATCGCCTCCATGACCAAACCAATTACCAGCGTGGCGATTATGATGCTTTATGAACGTGGGAAGTTCCTACTGGATGATGCTGTCGAGAGATATATGCCGGAATTCTCTAATATGCAGGTCTTCAGTGGACAACGTGATGAACAAGGTAATGCCTTAACGCGTCCGGCCAAATCATCGATCACCATTCGCCAACTGCTTTCTCATAGCTCTGGAATTGGTTACAGTTTCAGTCATCCAAAACTTGCTGGCTATTACAACGAATCCAATATTCGCGATTGGGGCTACAGTGACAGTACAACAATTAAAGATGTTGTACTGAGAATAGCGGAGCAACCACTGGCATTCGATCCTGGTACCCGCTGGCTCTATGGGTTGAACACAGATGTACTTGGACGCCTGGTGGAAATCCTCTCAGGTAGGAGCTTTGCTGATTTTCTGCAGGCTGAAGTATTCGAGCCGCTAGCGATGAACAATACGACGTTTTATCCTGATACCCAACAGGCAGCACGATTGTCTCGAGTTTACACGCCGGATGTTACCACCGATCGTTATGACGATATCAGCTTTTGGGCCGCTAAACAGGAATTCAATATCCCGGAAGGTGCCGGACTAAGGAGATTAAGCAAAACTGAGTTGGAATGTCTTGTTAACGTTGACTTTGATGTTGTACATTCTCCGGAACGCGGGGAGCAAACATATTATTCCGGCGGAGCAGGCTTACATTCGACGCTCCGGGACTACAGTAATTTCTGCCAGATGATGGTGTCTGGTGGTAAATATCAGGGATCCACCATCCTCAGTGGCACAAGCATCGACCTTATGCGTTCAAACAATATCGGTGATTTGAATATCACGCTCGGAGGGAGCCCCAGCGATAAGTTCGGCTTGGGCTTTGGTATTATTCAGGATACGGGTGCTCAGCCGTTTTTGAGTGCTGCCGGAAATTACTACTGGGGCGGGGCTTATAACACTCGGTTCTTTCTGGATCCGGTCCATCGACTTTATACTATTTCGCTGACCCAGCTATATCCAAATTTTCACTGTGATATAAACAACCGATTAATGGGCCTAACGTATCAGGCCCTAGAATAGCCTCCCCCATAGCTTGTGCTTGACGAGCAGGCACGGTGAGATATTCTTACTCTTATTATATGACGTCGAATTTTTGACGACGTCCCAGTAGCTCAGGGGATAGAGCAACGGTTTCCTAAACCGTAGGTCGGAGGTTCGAATCCTCTCTGGGACGCTTTTTTTGTTTGTTCAAGAGCGCAACAAAAAACAGAGCCATCCCAAACGGGGAAACCTCTGCCGTTGTTTATAACCAGGGGGACACTTGTTCTATCAATGCCCGCTGTCTGCTAGAACCTGTCTCAGCTCTTGGTTTTCTGTCGTCCCTGAATCACCTTCTGCTCTTCACGACGTAAGCCATAGAACATCGTACCTGCCACGGCTAGTTCGATTACCCAAGCTGTGAGTCCTGCCATTAGTGGATCCATCATATCACCTGTCTTTTTGAGTTGTTCTTCAACTACTAATTTGGTTGGTTCAGTTACGGCTCTCAATTAGTTGTTACATATTTATCTGATATTACAAGCGATTTCTATACCGGAATCCCGTATTTAATACCCTACCAACAACATTAGTGGGGTTATTTAACACTTTAATTGCCATGGATTAACACTCTATAAAGACAAATCTGCCTCCCTAATAAGCTAACTAGTGACATTAAGGGAAAAATCCGTACCTTAGATTGCATTTCTTTCATTGCCTGTACTGCGAAATACAGCAACTTAAAAAAATGCAAATTTTTATTCGTTATGGGAATGGCGGTACAATCGATCGAATCGCTTCATCTACACCTAGGCACAATCCCTTCACCAGCAAGCTAGCAAACTAAAGCCGATTTTTCAGATAAGGCCTGACCGGCCAAACACATAACGACAGCTTCTTCCAAGCTCTAGCTTTCTATGGACCTTCATCAACCATCTCAAATTTGGCCATCGGAACATAACGATATCCGACTCCTCGCACCGTTTGCAGTAAGACCGCACGCTCTCCCAGCTTTTGCCTCAATGACTTCATGTGAACATCAATCGTTCGTTCCGTTGAGCAATTATCTTCTCCGCGACAGGCTTCGAGCAGTTCCAAGCGGCTGTAAGTTCGCTCCGGTTGCTTCATCAAAAACCACAGCAATCTCAGTTCCGTAGGCGTCAGAACTATTTGAGCATTTTCCAGACTGGCGACATGATTCAAGCGATCCACGCAAATCCCACAACTCTCAACAAGATCATTCTGCATCGATTCTCCGAGAGGCCGTCGCAACAAAGCTTTAATACGATGCATCAGCGGATGCAGTTTGTAGGGTTTGATGACATAATCATCGGCTCCCATACTGAAGCCGACCACTTCATCCACTTCCTCCGCTTTAGCTGTCAGCATTAGAATACGAATATTCTGAGTGTGGGGATTACTTCGCAACTGAGTGCAGATCTGCAAACCATCCATGGAGGGCAGCATAATATCGAGGACAACCAGGTCAGGCTCAACGGCCTGAGCTTTCTCCAGACCTTCCACTCCGTCGTTTGCCGTAAACACCTGATACCCTTCACGCACCAGATTGTATTCAAGGATATCGGCCAACGCCTTTTCGTCCTCGATAATTAATATTCGCTCTTGAGCCATTTCTTTTCCTCTTTCTTGTGTTATTACCGAGTTCCCACTTCGCAAACACACCTCAACTCAACTCATCACATGACGTTGATGGCGAACAATAGCCCCTTCCACTAGGTAAACAACATCCTCCGCAATATTGGTCGCATGATCTGCAATCCGCTCGATATGGCGTGAAGCCGAAAAGAGATGCAACGCCGGTTCTATACAATCGTGCTCAGCACGCATAACACCTCGGAGTTGAGTAATGATCTGCAACTGCAAGGAATCCACATGATGATCGGTCGCAAAGACCTCTCGGGCCAAATCATTATCCAGACGAACATATGCATCAATACTTTGATTGAGCATCTTCACAGCGATCCGCATCATTTCAGGCAAAGCTTCCGGTATCGTGATGACTGGGCCCTTCATAATCCCCATTGCTCGCTCAGCAATATTGACGCCAAGATCTGCTACACGTTCCAACTCATTAGAAATTTTCAAAACGGTCGCAATACGTCGCAAGTCACCAGCCACAGGCTGATGCAACGCCAGAATTTTCAGACAGCTCTCTTCGATTCGGACATCCCATTGATCGATTTGATCATCTTCTTCCGCCAACGATTTTGCTAAATCAAAATCCGGTGACTTTAACTGTTCCCACGCACGTTTCACAAGTTCTTCCACCATCACGCTCATTGTCATGACGTCTCGGTGAAGATTGTCCAAGTCTCGTGTTAAGTGCGTCGACACCGCGCTATTCCATCCATAATTGTGCAGCAGATTTAGGACATCAAAACCCACAGAATTTGTAATACCTTTCTTATCGTATAATTTTTTATTAAGAAATCAGACGAACGCTTATTAAAATTCAGTGAAGAACGTTTGAGCCTATTAACTTGGTGCTCCCTCCGAAGGCTAGAAACCAAATTGGCGACTCCCCATGGCGAGCGAAGTAAAGAAAGTTCGGAATAGAAGGTACCCTGCAGACTGCCCGACTTCCAACCTGCGATGACTGGTGAGCTTTCCGCCTGATGGATAAATCCATACCTCAGAACCGGTATAACCGGTTAAGTACTTAAATTGACCATTACCGTTTTCAAGATAAGTCTGTCTCAAATCAAACTACGGCTTGAAAAATAGTCCCGAAAGTGCAATTATTAGAAGGGTAGTATCAACCCTCAACGATATTTTAACTCTCACTGACATAGGTGTGTAATATGGCTTCGGACGTAACCCGATTCAATATTCAAACAATCGATGGCGTTACCATCGCTAAATTTATTGACAATCGAATTCTTGATGAGGCAACCATTCAAGTGATCGGCGAACAGATGTATCGTCTGGTGGACGATCATGGATTCCGTAAAGTCCTGTTAGACTTCGAGGCGGTTGAACACTTGTCTAGTGCTGCACTGGGAAAGCTGATCAATATGAAGAAGAAAATGGATGCGGCCGGTGGACAGCTGGGCATGTGTAGCTTACGCCCTGAATTATTAAAGATCTTTAAAGTGACCAAACTCACTAAAGTCTTTGACATCTCCGCATCTATTGAAAAAGCCCTGAAAGGATTTTAGGGTAACCTCCCCGATGGGTAATGGTGTGGAATGATCATTGCCCTTTTTCGCTTCTTACAGATTTCCAGAGTTCTCTGACATATCTTATCTTCTGAGTTCTCGCGCCTGTAAACGCAAACATGTCCGAATTGATGATTTACAACCAGACTTTCGCAAGCGACTTGCATATTTCCGCAGATGTCCAAAAGGAAATCCAGGAATTGTGGCAGTCTCGTGGAATGAGCGATATGGATCTTCCTGACCTGCAACTTGCGTTGGAAGAGGGACTAGCCAATGCGATAAAGCATGGCAACAAAATGGATCCAGAGAAAACAGTCACCGTTGAGTGCTTCCTCAATGGAGATATCGTCCGTGTGGTCATTCAGGATGAAGGACCTGGCTTTGATCCTAACGATGTTCCCGACCCAACTCTCCCAGAGAATCTGGACAAACCAAGTGGCCGCGGTGTAATGCTTATGAAGGCGTTTATGGATGACGTTCTCTACAATGAAACCGGCAACCAACTGACCTTCATTAAACGCTGCACCTTTAACCGCTAAAGTTCTTAACCGAACCCAAGCTCGAATAAACCACCCTTTCAACCGGGTCTTCGATTTCTGCTTTCCATTCTTCGATATGTCAGGGCTTAATCCGAGAACTACTCGAGAGCGTCCAATTCGCGACGAAAGCCGCCCGAGAGAATCGGAAAGCGACACCAGGTCTTGGGGTCCAGATTTTCATCATCCACATGAAAGGAGGGTGCGAATCGCTCTCGCTTCCATTGATTACGAGACCAAAGTTGAAAGAAACGCTTAATCCATTCAATTAATTGTCGGCGATCGGCTTGGTACGAAGATATCAATTCGTGCTGCTGTAAAACACGAAAAACCTCTGCCGGCATCATCTTATCTCGAATAGCCAAACGCTCAATCAGATCCAAAATCTCATACGGCATCAAATCGGATTCGTCGGTTTGATTTTCTTCCGGCGGTCGGAGTTCTGCGGTTGGTTGTTGAGCATTCACCTTCACTAACTCAGGAATGGGTTCACCACCCTCGGGTCCTTCGATTTCCAACCAGCGGAGCCATTCTCTTAAGAAAGCTTTATCGATTCCAGCAATCGGCGAAATTCCACCGCAGGTATCTCCATCCATCGTGGTATACCCCACCGCTGCTTCGGAACGATTACTTGTTGCTAACAGTAATCCGCGTTTGATATTTGCTAACATCCAGACACTCGGTGCACGCCCACGTGCCTGAATATTCTGTAAGGCCAGATCATCACGATCCCATGTTAATTCTCGTTGCAACGCATTGCTGACTAGTGACTTATATTCTTCAACCACCCCATCAACATTGAGCTCATAAAATTGGGCACCGATTGCATGAGCAATACTCTCAGCAGCATCGCGAGTAATCTCGCCACTGTTGCGGGTAGCCTGATAAACACACCACAATAATTCGCCAACCCACTTTTCCGCCGTTTCGGGAGCCGAATTCTCAAAGCAATGCCGTAACCGGTATGCTACTCCGGACAAACCAATTTCCTTGACTGCAAAGTCAATCATCAGTTTGACCAACACCGCCACGGTCGCCGAGTCGGCGCCTCCGCTGAGCGACAANACAAAGCCCCGTGAATACGATTTGCGCATATAATCGAACAANGCCAACGAAAGAGCTCGAGAGAACTCCTCCTCTTTCAGNACCATGCTCGTTTCCCAGGCACACTCTTCTNCTGCGTCAGCAGCAACAGGCTNAGCAGTTTCAAATAACTCAAACTCNCAGCAAACAGCGGTTGTTGACTCCNCTACCGGTACATCGACAACNGCAGTGGTTAACACCACATCCTGATATGAAAAACGAGGGCCTGAGGCNACAACGACTCCATCTACACCGATCATCGTATCACCATCATAGATAGCACGGCCCGCTTCATTCCCAACGAGATTGGCGTACACATAGGCACCATGAATTGTTTGACTTCCGGCCATCAGCAACTGTCGACGAATCTGGTGTTTTCCAAACGCAAAATGAGATGCACTTGGATTCAGTAACACGCCAACCTTTCTCGATGCTAATCGTGCAGCAGGCCTTTCTTCAACCCACGCGTCTTCGCAGATTTCAAATCCAACATGCACTCCGCCTATTTGAAAAGTCACATCACCGAAAGGGATATCGTTTCCCGCAACCTGAACGAGCGTTTGTTTATTAGGAGGCCAGGCCGTAAACCAACGAGGCTCATAATGCAGGCCATCACCAGCTAAATTCTGCTTGGCAACAAACCCCTCTAACTGACCATCGACGACCATTGCGACGGTATTATAAGTCCGGCCATCAATTCGCATGGGCAAGCCGAAGGCGACGGCAATACCCTGCGTATGTGAGACGAGATCCTGAACAAGTAGTTCAAGCGAAGTTGCCAGTACACCCTGGGACATAAAGGCATCTTCACACCCATAGCCCGAAATACATAATTCCGGAAGACAGAGCAGATCCACCTGCTGCGCCTTAGCTTGTTCAATCGCTGAGAGGATATTCTGACAGTTTTGCTCCCAGGCAATCGGAGTTTGATTCAACGCAGCGGCAGCCAGCTTTATCCGTTTCATCATTTGCTCCACTAAACTGAGGGTATCAAATACCGCCGTCGCCAGACCCTATTCTTTATCCCGTAATTCCTTGATCGCTTTAGGAAGCAACTTATCGACAAACCCACGGGCTCCACGCCCTTCTTCGTCGATACGAAAGTCAACATCTTCAACAATTATCTGAACATCCGCTTTCCAGAACTCTTCTTTTTCTTTCATCGACAGTCCGTCCTCCAATGGGCGAACTAAACGCATACCAACTCCAAGAGCCGGCCCACTGGTAAACCACCACGGGCTGAGAGGGATATTAGGATCTTCACCTCGCCATTCATCATCACTTGACGGTAATCTTGAAGCACTACGACAATCCTGTGGATCCAAATCATAATACCCCCCGCGGACAACACGTGGGAATAACTCCTTGGTTTTAACCAAAGCATCAGCCGTGGAAACTCGCTTACCACTAAATTTGGCATAACCATCTTCTAACATTCCATCCAAGACCCACTCGCAGGCATTCCCATACATATCATAAAGACCCCATGGATTGGGTTGCTTTTGACCAACCGGATGTGTGGTTTCATTTGAATTTCCGTAGTGCCAGCCATAATCATCCAAGTCCGCCGGATCATCACCAAAATGATAGGCTGTCTTAGTTCCTGCGCGGCAAGCGTACTCCCATTCTGCTTCCGTCGGCAATCGATAGAAGCGTTCACTCATTAGTGATAACCACTTCGTATACTGCTTCGCAGCATACTGACTCATAGAAACCGCCGGGAGTTCAGGCTCTTCACCATTACGATACGTGAAACTTGTATCGTAGAGATTTGACGGAGCTGAAATGACGAGTGGATTCTTATCTTCTGATAAAAGACGCAATTTGTGGGTTTCAAACCCTTTGAAGATATCATGCATTGCCATATAGGATTTGTATTCTTTCCAGGTCACTTCGTATTGGCCAATCCAGAAAGGGCTTATTTCCACTTCAAACTGAGGGCCTTCCTGATCCTGACGATCCGCTTCCATTTCCGGGCTTCCAATCGTCGCAACACCTCCAGCGACTGGAATCATCTTGTACTTGACGTCAGTGCCCGGAATCACTGTTTCATAAGGCACCATGTAGCCAACTTCCGTCTTTACAGAAGGACCTTCGTCAGGCTTTTCAAGTACAATTCCCAACGGCAGCTTCTCTTCAGCTGTGCAAATACTTGTCAGCAAAACCAGCAGACAAATCCCGATAAACATACGTATTTTCATCATCACTATTAAATCGCTTTCTCAATTCTATGCCTTGGCCATCTAAGACACTCACAGCATTCTTTGCAACGCTTAGTGAAGTATCGTTTGCCTTGGCTTCTGTGTAAAGAGAACGCAAAGACTGTTGAGGAATATTAAGCTAATGTTGGTTCGTTTTCAGATGATTTACAAGTTGAGAAATGGCTTGGTCATGTTCTTTCCGTAAACTCTTTCTCCGCCTCTTTGAAAACTGTCTTGCCTGTAAATACTCTAATCGTGTATTCCACTGAAGACGACAGAATGCTCCATCTGGAAACAGATCAAATTGATCCATTCCCGTAACGGAATCAACCAAGGACTGACTGATTAAACACAATCTACGATCATGCCATGCCTGCACGATTTCCCGCGAGTTCATGAAGTCCTTCTCACTCAAGAACACTACCTGCCCTAGGCCCGGTTGCTCTGTCGCCTGGCAATACTGCGTCGCTCCCCCATCCCATTGCCACCACTTTGACAAATCCTCAAGTTCTCGATAGATGGTAGCCGGTGAAAAGGGAAGACAATGAACCGAAGTAAACTCCAGTCGACGAGGACGAAGTCGCAAACGCCTCCCCAAACTCAGGGTCAGTAACAGCATTAACACCGCCAGAGCGATTGCCAACAATATTCCCAGATCCAGCACGACTGAACTCTCCCTGCTTCGACAACTTAACTCTTACCGGGAATTGTCGTGAAGGATGGAAATTTGTCACGTGTTTGGGAATTCCATAAAGAATCGCTTTACTCTGCCAGGGAAGGGGAAGGCTCCTTCTCATCTGTTTTCGGCATTAGATAAACGGCCAGTATTCCAATCAAGTACATGTACCCGCAAATACGTCCGACCTGGTCGTAACGCCCTTCAAACTTTTCTTTAAGGATAAAAGCTGTCAAAATAATTAAGACCCCAACAATGATGCGCCCAAAGTTGAAACTTACGCCACTCCCGGTCGATCGGATTCTAGTGTCAAACATCTCCGGCAAACAAAGAGGAAGCCAGCCGAAGAAAAATCCACTAAAGAAACCAAGGCCGCGCACCCAAAACATGAAGTCATCATGACTCGGATCGGGCAACCCGTATAGAAATTGAGTACAAATAAAGGCCAGAACACAAAGACCTGCGTAGCTCAACCGGCGGCCAAGGAAAAATGCTAGCCCACCACCCAACAAGCTGCTGATACTCCCCGGCCAGGCTCGATGAAAGTTGGCCTCGGCCTTTAAATTAGTTTTTGTTTTTAGTTCAACTGTATCAGCTTCCGCAATTTCCACCTTGGCTGTTTCATTTTGCTTGTCATAGTCAGCCGCCCAATAGTTGGCCCAGTTTGCCACTCCCCAACCACCAAATAGTGGGACAAAAGCCAGCACGATTCCAATCGCTGTCAATTTAGCATTCTTGCCACTAAAGACTTCCCCAAATGTCACGGGACTGAGATCGCCCTGACTCGAAGTCGCCCCGCCGGCTTGCTCAGCGAGCCAGGAAGGCGACTCGGGTATAAAGAACCACGTAAAGATAGCTAACAGAATTGGTGCCGAACCTGCTTGAAGTGTCCAGTGCCAATCATCGGTGTTCACGTCCTTATACATACACCAAAGGGAAAACAACATAATTCCGACATTGGCCGAGGTACCCAATACCCCCGCCAAAATTGGTTTTGCGGTATTAGGCCAAGCTTCCTGAATGAGAGCCATTCCGTTGGGCCACATTCCTCCAATCCCCATACAGGTTATAAAACGCAAAGCCCAAAAGATATGAACATTCGGTGAAAGCGTCGATAAGAATGAGAAGATACTGTAGCAGGCAATACTGATAGCCATAGCCTTCGAACGGCCAAATCGGTCACCTACCCATCCAAACACATAACCACCTGCTGCAGCCCCAAAAAGGAAAGCACAGACGAAAAATCCTGCCCATTGCCCCGCTGAATCAGCCATTGCTTCGCCGAGCAAGTCAGCGGCGGCTGGAAAGTGCACGATCCCATTGATGCTCATTTGCGTACCAGCAAACATCCATCCTAAGAAGGCCACTACTAAAATGAGGACTCTTTGATTCATACTCAAAGAATAAACTTTTGCGTTAGCCTCTTTCGTTTCCATTACATCGCTAGCCATATATTTATATTCCTATTGAGTATCTGCCATCCAAGCACCAGGTCGCCTTAGAACCCTGGTCCTCAATCATCAAACTTAACACAACGCCATTCATCACGCTCCGCCGTGACATCGATCACATTCCCATCAGGGTCGAGCACTTTGAAGGAACGCCCCGGACCTTCTGCCAGCTCAACTTCTGTCCGATCTTTGACATCCCCCTTGGAGATCACAGCGCCCCACTCAACAGCCCGGTCCCAGATTTCTTGAAGATTATCGACAATCACACCAAAGTGAATGTACTCATCACCTTCCTCAAACCCCGGACGATTACCATCGTAGGGTAACAACGTAATATTGATACAACCGTCGGTGATATCCATCGAGTCGCCCTGCGGACGCCAGGCAAAAAACTCAAATCCAATCACGTTGGTATAAAAATCACGCGAATTCTCAAGATTTGAACAGCGTAGTGCCATATGCGCCATACGAGTAATAGCCATCTATACTTTCCCCACAGGTCTTATTTGATGTTTCCAGTTATTACAAGGATTTGAAGTCCCATTGTACTAATTTCGCAGATGGCACGCCAAAATCGACTCACACTAGTAAGCCCCGGTTTGTTGTCTAAAAAAACGACAACAACTTTTTACATACTCCGTTGCCGCTTGCGTTGTTTCGATGCCCTGTGCCTGATGGATCGTGAAACTACCTTCATAGCCGATAGCACGTAAACCTTGAAACACCTGAGTAAAGTCAACTCCGCCTGTCTCCCACAAATACAAATGGTGAAAGCGTACCGGGCCCCGGCAATAGGTATCTAAGACCTCCGGCCCCTCAGGATCAAGACGATGATTCTGCACATACACATTCATAATATGGGGTGCGAGCCTTTGCAGCGTCTCGATACCATAGTCCTGACCATTGAGTAGCAGATTTGCCGGTTCATAAATAATCCCAAAATTGTCTCGATTGATCTCTTTTAACACCTCCAGCATTTGATCAACTTCCTCAAACAAGCTGCTCGTATGACATTGATGAGCAAGACGAATCCCACGTTGTGCGGCGAGGTCTGCCGCCTGACGCGCAAAAGTAATGTCGATTTCTTTCTTCATGCAAACACGAATCAGCTCACAATCAAATGCCTCTGCCACATCGAGTGATGGACGAATATCTCGCAAACTGTCTGGGCCTTTGGCATTATTGAGCGGAACATTGTAATCTGCCGTGACCATGGTCACCGGAAGATTAGCGGAGGCTATTTTGGAAGCAAGCGTCTGCCGTCGCTCAGGACCTGCTTCCACACCAGCGCCGCTAGCTCGCATACAAATCGCACTCGCTCCTCCCTGCTTTACAATCCCGATAAACTCTTCAGCGGGGACATTCAATTTTGTCTTGCAGGAAGCCTCAACGATACGAACGGAGACAGAAAGATACATGAAAGCAAATCCTGTGATGCGACATTGAAAAACAGACCAACCAGCCTTCATTGTAGAGCATCCTCTTTAACGTCGATGTTCTACGATGCCGAAAGCGCATAAAAATACCCATCGACCAAGGCCGATGGGTACTTGTGAGGGTGCAGGGACTTGAACCCTGGACCTACGGATTAAAAGTCCGTTGCTCTACCGACTGAGCTACACCCTCAATAAGCAACTTAGTTGAATGAGAAATCTACAGTTTGTCAACCAGTCTACTACTCTAACAATTCGGCAATTTACATTCGCAACTATTCCAGAACTTTCTAAAGTGCCGAGATTACTTCTGTCTTATGCTGTAAAGACGTTCCGCTGTCCGAATTATAAGTTGATCACCAGCAATGGACGGCGTCGCCATTGCCATATCTTCGACGTGTAATTTATTCTTGCCAACCATTTCAAATTCATCTCCAGCCTTAATGACAAATGTTTCTCCAAACTCATTAATACAAAAGATATGCCCGCGATAAGCCCAAGGTGAACTGGTAAAAGCTCGTCCAGCATTTAATCTTTGTTTCCCATAAATTTCTTTTCCGGTCTGGCCATCAAAGCAGGCAAAAAAACCACGGTCATATAGTACATAAATACGGCCTTGATACAAAATCGTACTCGGGTTATAGGGAGCGGCCTGTTTCTGACACCAGGCAATATATTCATTACTCGTCTCACGATCCTTGAGGCTAATATCTCCACTTGCCCCCGGCTTAATCGCAAACAAAGGCTTTTTCTGATCAAGCACATAGCCACTACTGACATATAGTAAATCGTTTTCAGCATACGGCGTAGCAATCGTAATACTTGAGTTACCTCCAAATTCGTACAATAGTTCCCCATCTAGACTGTAAACACGATTCATTCCCGTGCCCGGTGTAACCAATTCTGTCCGCTGGGAATTTTTCCACACAAACGGTGTCGCCCAGTTACTACCCTCAGGCCGTTTCGCCTGCCAAAGTTCTTTACCGGATTTCTTATGTAAAGCTAGCAACGTGGACTGTTCTTCATTGTCATCGACGATAAACAACTGATCTTCAAAAAGAACCGGTGAAGCTGCAGTGCCCCATCCATATCGAGTCTTAGAAACCTTACCGCGGCGTTCCCAAATCAACTTACCATCCAGATCTAAACAAAAAACTCCAACATGCCCAAAAGACAGGTATAACCGTTCACCGTCAGTGACTGCCGTTTCTGAGGCATAGCTATTCTTAATATGGATCGCGCCTCCCGGAATCCCCTTGTGAACTTCTTTTTTCCACACTAGCGTTCCGGATTTCAGATCCCGACAAATTACCATCCAATGATGCACGCCTTCGGGCGGCTTGGAACGATCCCCGCCGAAATACAAGCCTTTGCGAGCACCTTCCGTCTCTCCTTCATTAACAACGCTCGTGTAGTAAATCTTACCGGAGGTGATAATAGGCGATGACCAACCACGCCCTGCCGTCTTCACTTCCCACTGGATACCGTTGCGTGTTTCATAATCCCACTCGACTGGCAATTGATCGTTGTCACTGATTCCGCGTGAACCTGGTCCGCGAAATTGATGCCATTGCTGAGCCGATGCATGTCCCATCACCAATTGAATCGATGTCAAAGTTATGAGTACGAGTGATATTTGTTTCATCTTCGTTTATTTTCTTGGTTAAGTAATTTCTTAAACTTCTATTGCGGCATCATCGATCGAGCAAGCCGAAGAGGCTATATTGCAAGTAGTCAAAGTGACACAACAACTATTGCAACTATAACCGAAAGGACATTCTGATGAAGCGATCTTTCACGAAGATCTGTGGAATGCTGGCCTTACTAATGATGACTGCCGTTCCGCTGAATGCCGAAGTCAAAACAGGAGATCGTGCTCCTGACTTCGCGTTAGCTGGCAGCGATGGTAAAGTCCACAAATTATCGGATTACAAGGGAAAGGTAGTCATTGTTGCCTGGTTCCCTAAGGCATTTACTGGTGGTTGAACGGCCCAATGTGATTCGCTGCGTGTCAGCGGAGTTAAAAATGGGTTTGATCTAAAGCTACTTGGGGATCGAACATTTAGCATTGCGGCTCGTGAAAAAGGCTCTGGTCTCGACAAGTTTGACGTAGCCTTCTTTACGGCAAGTTGTGACACTGCTGAGACTAATCAGCGTTATGCAGAATCTCTGCAATTGGATTATCCAATTCTTAGTGACCCCCAAAAGAAGACCGCCCGCACCTATGGCGTTGTCAATGACGAGCGACCTGTTCCTTTTCGTTGGACCTATATCATTGGCGTTAATGGGAAAATTCTTCATGTCGACAAACAAGTTAACGCGAAAAGTCATGGCGCCGACCTCGTAAAAAAACTGAAAGAGTTGGGTGTGCGGGAAAAGTAACTTAACCGTCCCCTTAAATCAGTAATGAATCCTCCTAGTTTCCAAAGCCTTTAGAGCTGGATGAAATAGGAGGATTTCTTATTAGAACAAGAGGTTCTCAGCCTCTCCCTCGGCCGTGCTGATGAGTTGCTCAAAGGCCGCTTCCGATAGAACTTCAACTTCCAGTTGCTCCGCTTTCGCCAGCTTGCTACCGGCATTTTCACCGGCGACAAGGTAGTCGGTTTTTCCTGACACACTCGTACCAGTTTTACCACCATGCTGAACGATAATATCATGGATTTGACTACGCGTATAACTTGTCAGCGTGCCGGTCACGACGAATAATTTATCTGCAAATAAGTCGCTGAGTTGTTCCTGATCGGAATCTTGCTGAGTCATCTCAACACCGACGTCTTCCAGTCCAGACAGAATCTCCTTACCAGGAGATTCATGAAGGAAACGAAATAAGCTCTCGGCAATCACTTCGCCGATTTCATTGATTTCACTCAGCTTTTCGACATTCGCCTGCCGTAGTTCTTCAAGTGTTTTAAAGTGTTGGGCGATCGTGGCAGCCACTTGAGATCCCACATGACGAATCGAGAGTGCGTTCAAGACTTTCGCTAATCCCCGCTGCTTACTTGTCTGTATATTAACCACTACGTTTCTGGCAGACTTCTCTCCCATGCGATCCAACTCAGCAACTTGTGCCGAAGACAACTTGTAGAGATCTGCGTAATTGGAGACAAGTCCAGCAAGGACTAACTGTGCAACCAATTTGTCTCCGAGTCCTTCAATGTCCATCGCATTACGACTGGCATAAAAACGAATTCTTTCACGCAGTTGGGCGGGGCACTGATAATTTGGACACCGAATGTAAACCCCCCCCTCATCTTTCAGCAAGGCAGCCTCACATTCCGGACAGCGTGTTGGGAATGCAAATTCCGGTAACACCGCCTTACGTTCGTGCTTTTCGACCCGGACAACTCGCGGAATGATCTTTCCAGCCTTCTCAACAACAACCACGTCGCCTATGCGGATATCCTTCCGTTTAATTTCATCGGCATTATGCAGACTCGATCGGCTAACCGTCGTTCCAGCCAACTCAACCGGCTCAAGTTCTGCCACCGGAGTGATCGCCCCCGTCTTACCAACTTGCACCGTAATGTTTTTTAGCGTGGTGATCGCCTCGTAGCGTTCCCACTTGTAGGCAACGATCCATCTGGGGCTTTTCGCTGTATTACCTAACGCTTCCCGTTGATTGAACTGATTCAGTTTGAGGACGATCCCATCCACCTCAAAATCGATATCCTGAATCTCCTGAGTCAGGAATTCACAATGAGCTATCGCTTTTTCGAATGTTGTGAAGCTAGAAACGAACGGAGAGGCTGGAAGCCCATACCCGCGAATCTCATCAAGGAAATCCATATGCGCCGTACTATGTATTCCCTCACAATGCCCGATTCCGTGACAGAACATTCTTAGCTTGCGTTCGGCACATACACGAGGATCCAGTTGGCGTATACTTCCGGCTGTGGCATTTCTCGTATTCTTAAATGGCGAATCACCCCGGGAAATCTGACGTTCATTGATTTGTGCCAAATCATGGTTCGTCATATACACTTCACCGCGAACTTCTAACACGGTTGGCAAATCATCGCCTAGAAGTCTTAACGGGATGTCAGCAACCGTCCGGATATTGTGAGTGATATCATCACCCTGTACACCGTTACCCCGAGTTAATGCTCTGGCCAGCACACCGTTTTCATATATAACCGAAGCCGCAACACCGTCGATCTTCAACTCCACCACCCACTCGGATTCTCTTCCATCAAGCGCGTCTTTTGTTCGTTGACCAAATTTGCTTAACTCTTCAAGATTGTAAGTGTTGTCGATCGACAACATCGGCAATCGATGGTCGATCGTTACCAAATACTCGACAGGCTGTTCGCCAACCCGCTTCGTAGGACTATCCGGAGAATCATACTCAGGATAAAGCTGCTCTAGCTTGTGAAGTTCCTTCATCAACTGATCGTATTCAAGATCAGTAATTTCGGGCCGAGCATCGATGTAATAGAGCTTATTATGGCGCAGCAAAGCACCACGCAATCTAGCGATTTGCTCTTGTGCTTTATGACTCACCGCTACTATTCCTTCTACCCGTTACCCAGAGACTCTTCCGCCTGATCATCGGTGGTCACTCCACGATCACTTGAAGCTATCCCAATTCCCTCAACCGTTTTCGCTCGTTCTCGCAGCCCATCCGGATCATGGACTTCGTCATAAGCGATTGCTGCAAAGGTTAAAACACCAAGCAAACCTAGTTCCGCCAGCATTAGATCAAATCCATTTTCATCCAGAAAGCGGAATAATGGGTGGTAAGTATCGGTCGGCTTGCTCGATTCAGTTATCTCCTCCGACGCACGCAAGTACGTTACCGTCATGACCCCGTAGGACGTTGCTGTTAATGCAAAGACGATACCAACCCAAATCAGTAATGTGTAAAAAGGATTTTTCTTTTTCTTATCGCTGGAAACCACCGGACCCGGCCTTTCGTTCGCCCTTGTAAATATCCTGTTCTAAATAAAAGACAGGTTCACCGTGCAATATCTCAGATTACTGGATACTAGCCTATCTACTCGTTATCGAAAATCCCGCTTAACCCCCTCATTCATACCAAAATCAACTGGAATTCCGAATTCTAAAATTCTATCATGAGGGATTAGTGATCTGTCAAAGTACCTCACTGTATACCCTGTGAAATATTGGGAACCGGCAGCGGCGATATGAACACTGTTTAGATCTGAGCGGAGCTCCATTTGGCAGCCACAAACCACACTGTAAGCGATGATCTAGAGGGTCGCGACGGCCTAGATATCCAGCTACGTGGTGTCCATGTCCACAATCTCAAAAACGTGGATCTAGACATCCCCCATAATCAGTTAGTTGCATTCTGTGGCGTCAGTGGAAGTGGCAAGACAAGTCTGGCATTAGACACTCTCTATGCGGAAGGGCAACGTCGTTATATCGAGAGTTTCTCCGCCTATACCCGCCAGTTTCTTGATCGTCTAGAAAAACCGGCCGCGGAACGCATCGACGGGATCCCTCCGGCGATCGCAGTCACTCGAGGCAACCACAATCGCAGCAGTCGATCCACCATTGGGACAGCCACCGAAACCGCTGATTATCTTCGTCTTCTGTTTGCTCGCATCGGAGAAATTACCTGCCATGGCTGTGAAAACATTATCCAAAAAGACTCACCTCAATCGGTGGCCGATGAAATCTACAATTTGCCCGATCACTCACGTTTCATGGTGGGATTTGCAACCATCATCTCCGCCGAGACTCTCGAATGGAGTGACCAACAAGAGGATGCCGATGGGGTCTCGATACTTGAGAATTACCTCGCCCACTTTTTAGAAGATGGTTTTGTCCGTGTGATTGCAGGTGGAACTACTTATCGCCTTGAAGACGAAGGCTCCACTTTAATTGACTATTGCAAGAACTGCCTATCCACCAGTGAAGAGCCCGTCGAACTTCTCTTTATTGTAGACCGTTTATCCCTACAGAGAGATGATAAATTCGATGGTCGCTTACGGGATTCGCTTGAAGTTGTCTTCAGTCAGCCTGAGTCAACCTGTGTAATTACCATCGAAGGCCCTGAACCAATTGATAAGTTACTGAAAAGTTCCGATCAGATTGTCATCGACGGTCGCGAATGGTTCCAACGCCGTTTTAGTGCTGGCTATCGTTGTGACCAATGCAATCTCGAATATGCGAGTCCCGAACCTAGACTCTATAGTTTCAATAGTCCGTTGGGAGCGTGTACTGAATGCGAAGGATTTGGAAACATTATCGATAACGATATGGAGTTGATTGTTCCCGACCCGAGTAAATCTCTTCGTGAAGGCGCGATTGCCCCTTGGAAAACACCTGCTTACGAACACGAATTGCAGGAATTACTTGCTTTAGCGGACGACTATGAATTACCGGTCGATATTCCGTTCCGTGAGCTAAACAAGGCACATTTGAAGATTATTCACGAAGGCGTACCGGAACGTAACTTTGGCGGTCTAAACGGCTTCTTTGCCTGGCTTGAACGTCGCAAATACAAAATGCACCTACGCGTGTTTCTCAGTCGCTGGAGGAGTTACCGACAGTGTCCAAAATGTCTTGGCGCCCGTCTGAAGTCGGAATCGCTGGCAACGAAAGTCGGGGGGAAAAATATCGCCGAAATTTGCCAACTAAAAATTCGTGAGGCCATCGAATTTTTCAAACAGATCGAATTTACCGAATGGCAACGAGAGGTTGCCCGACACGTGATTGAACAGATTCACTCCAGACTACATTATCTAAACACGGTCGGACTGGGGTATTTAACACTGGACCGCACATTACGCACGCTCAGCGGCGGTGAAGCGCAACGCGTCAGTTTGACCACGGCCTTGGGATCGAATCTGGTAAACATGCTTTATGTACTGGATGAGCCTACGGTCGGCCTACACCCAAAAGATGTAAGGCATCTCTGTAAAGCCATTATCGGCTTAAGAGATCGAGGCAATACAGTGGTGGTTGTAGACCACGAAGAAGAAATGCTGCGTAACGCTGACCAACTTATCGAGGTGGGACCTGGTGCCGGAGACCGCGGTGGAAAGATCACGTTTCAGGGAACTATCGAGGAAATGCTAACTCAGGATGACAATCTTACCGGCAGTTATATGGCCGGAACGCGTGGAGTGGTGATTCCCGAACGCCGTCGTCCGGCCAATCGAGGCTGGCTGAAACTCAAAGGTGCTAGCGGCAATAATCTAAAAGATCTGACGGTCGAATTCCCACTGGGTGTCCTCTGTTTGGTCACCGGAGTAAGTGGCTCCGGCAAAAGCACACTTGTCCAGGACACCTTGTACGGTGCTGTCTGTCGTCGCAAGAGAAAGGATGCTTCTAAACCACTGCCATACAAGGATATCGTGGGGGATGGGCAGATCGATGATGTTGTCCTCGTAGATCAAAGCCCAATAGGACGTTCCCCTCGTTCAAATCCGGTAACGTACATTAAAGCCTTCGACCAAATTCGCGCAGTTTTTGCGGACACTGTAGAAGCCCGAACTCACAATTATACCGCAGGCCACTTCAGCTTTAATGTGGACGGAGGCCGCTGTAGTGTTTGCAAAGGGGACGGTCAGTTGGAAATTGATATGCAATTTCTGGCCGATGTCTATATGAATTGCCCTCAATGTGGTGGAACCCGATACCGGGACGAAATATTGGACGTCACCTACCGGGGCTTCAATATTGCAGACGTTCTGAGTATGACAGTACGCGAAGCATTCTCCTTCTTCCGTGGTCAGAACAAAGTTCAGACGAAGCTCAAACGTCTTATCGACGTAGGACTGGACTACCTGCAACTTGGACAACCCGCTAACACCCTCTCTTCCGGTGAGGCCCAACGGTTGAAATTAGCTGCCTACATGTCGACACACAAACGCAATCGCACGTTATTTATCCTGGATGAGCCTTCGACAGGCTTACACTTCAATGACATCCTACAACTTCAGGATTGCTTCGATACACTCTTAGCACTTGGGCATTCACTAATTATTGTCGAGCACAACCTACAACTCATGAAGGCGGCCGATTATATTATCGACATTGGTCCTGGAGCAGCCGATGAAGGAGGAACAGTGATCGCACAGGGAACCCCTGAAGAACTCGCTCGAATCGAACAGTCACATACAGGACGCTTTCTTCGAGACGTGCTGGATATCGCCTGAAAAACATGTCGCAACCCAATTCCACACCTACCCCGAAACTCTTTTATACGAACCTCAATAGTGTTCGAGTGTCCGTCTATGCCTCAATCGATGACAAATTCTGTTGGGCCGATGGATGGAGAATCGACGGAGATGTATATGGCCCACACTGTAAACTTAGCGACACGCTGCCTGCAAGAATTAAACTTCAGGATCTGGGCGCGGGAAAATCGCCGCTGTCGTCAGCAATCGTCCCTGACCCATGCCCTTGGTCTGCTGAATTACCTGCCACGTATAAAGTCACTACGAATATCAGCCAGAAAGATAAACTCATTCAGTCCAACGTGCAGCAACTTGCTTTCAAAACACTGACCACAAATTCCGGCAAACTGCAATTAACCGATCTCAATGGATTTACAAAGCGATGGGTTCTTCGAGCGGCCGCCGGAACCGTCAGCTCGGCATTGAGTGACGGTGGTGAAGAATGTCGTGAGCTACGACTGTCACGAATTATTGTCGATCCTGACACCGATGATTACAGCCGTGCTACCGAACAAGGGCTTTGGATCATTGCCGTCTGCAATCCCTCAGAATCAACCTTACAACAACAACTTGACAGTCTCAGTCCATGGCCGTGTGTTGCCTGCTGTATCCTGCCAGCAGAAACAGATTTAAACAACATCCAACAGCCAGACGACTTACTTCTGGGAACTTACATAACCAACAATCAAGTGGTCCCTGATTGGGCTGAGTTAATCATCGCGGACGCGATCGATCCTATAAAATTCAACTCCCGGTGGGATTCCTCTGTAATTCCTGTCATTGCACATCAGTTGACCTCGTACAATAATGACCGAAACGCAAGAGAAAAATGTGCAGCCTTGCAAGCGAGTCTGGCTCCGCGAACAAATTACGCCGGCTACGTTATCAGTAAACAGCCACTTTATTAAGTTCAGGATTAACCAGATTTGAGTCAGGACATTCCCGAAGAATTACAACGCTATGTTCGCCAAATGCGATACACGCCATTGGGCATTGAGGGACAACTTCAATTGGCTCAAAGCCGAGTGTTGATCTGCGGTTGTGGGGCATTGGGAAGTGTACTGGCGAATACTCTGGCTCGGGCTGGTATTGGTTTTTTGAGGATCGTTGATCGCGACTTTTTAGAGTGGAACAATCTTCAACGTCAGGTACTGTACACCGAGCACGACGTGAAAGCTGGGCTTCCTAAGGCCATCGCAGCCAAAGACCATCTTCACCAGATCAACTCAGAGATCGAAATTGAGGCCGTTGTCGCTAACGTGTCTGCTGAGAACATTGGTGAGTTGATCGACTCCGTCGATTGTATCGTTGACGGAACCGACAACTTCGAAACTCGGTTTCTGCTCAATGATGCGGCCATCAAACATAACATTCCCTGGGTCTACGGAGGGTGCATCGGAAGTGAAGGTCAAACAATGACTATTCTGCCCGGGGAGACCCCCTGCCTTCACTGTCTCATGCACGGTGGACCTCCTCCGCCTGGCACCACACCCACCTGTGACTCGGCTGGAATCCTCTCTCCAATCATTAATGTCATTGCTTCGCTACAAGCTTTGGAAGTCATCAAAATCGTCAGTGGTAATCGTGACAGAATCAGTCGTGCATTACAGATTTTTGACCTTTGGGACAACCAAATTCGTCAAGTAAAACTAACACAGTTAAAAGAAGCTGGAGAGTGCCCAACCTGTCACAGTCATCAATTTGACTGGTTATCCGGAAAACATGGCAGTCAATCGGCTATCCTTTGTGGTCGAAACGCCGTCCAATTGTCATTCTCTGGTGAGTCAAAAATCAATCTGGAACACCTTCGTGAGAAGCTAAGCGGTCTGGGAACCATCGACAGCAACCCTTTTCTTTTAAGAGCTGTCATTGACGAATTTGAAATTACAGTCTTCGCCGACGGTCGCGCTATCATCAAAGGGACGGAAGACGAAGTCGTTGCGCGTAATCTTTACGCAAAATACATTGGTAATTAGGGTTGTTTGAAGAATGTTTCGGGGCTTTGAGTTAGCTTAAATTACCTTGGTTTACCTTGCTAGGTTCCCATTCTCAAAATAAAATTGGTAGTTTGGGGTCATGCTTATCGCTTGTTTCCGAAAACGTTGATCCATTCACTCAGATTTACCACAAGGAACGCGGAATGAAACGCTTCTTTTGCTTCACATTACTAATGCTGGCTTCCGTGATTGCCGGCTGCGATTCTGGCGATAACAACAGCTCGAATACTAGCCCGGAAATTCCGGATAATACCGACCCCATTGTAGTGACTACTCCTACCGTTGCGTATGTTACCAATGGCATCGCTTCCTTCTGGGACATTGCAGAAGCCGGTGCTCAACAAGCCGGGAAAGACCTCAACGTCGACGTTCAGGTCCATATGCCTGTCGACGGAGTACAGGATCAAAAGCGAATGCTCGAAGACCTTATTACACAACAGGTAGATGGTGTCGCAGTCAGCCCTATCGACTCTGACAACCAATTAGACCTGCTTAATTTGGTCGCAGACGAAACGACTCTGATCACTCACGACTCGGATGCGGCTGATTCGAACCGAGAACTGTATATTGGAATGAGCAACTACGATGCTGGTTGGATGTGTGGTGAATTGATCGAAGAAGCCACTGCAGACGTGGCTGGGCAGGTTTCCATCATGATCTTTGTTGGTCGTTTGGAACAAGTGAACGCACGTCAGCGTCGTCAGGGCTTAATTGACTACCTGATGAAACGAGAAAAAGACGATCAACGTTACGACGAACCTGGTCAGGTAATCGAAAACGAGCGATTCTCAATCCTCGGCACTCGCACCGACGACTTTGATTCCAACAAATGTAAGTCCTACGTCGAAGATACCCTGACCGCCTATCCGGACATCACCTGTATGGTTGGTCTGTTCGCATACAACCCGCCGCAGATTCTTGAAGCTTTGACTTCAGCGGACAAGCTGAATGAAGTTCACGTGATTGGCTTCGATGAAGATGCTCAAACGCTGCAGGGAATTGTTGATGGAACTTGCTACGGCACCGTGGTTCAGAATCCTTATCAATACGGCTATCAATCAGTGAAGGTGCTGGCGGAGCACGCTACAGGTGTCAAGAACATTTCTGAGCTCGACGACTTCATTGACATTCCAGCACGTAAAATCCTGAAAAACAATGTGCAGGAGTTCTGGGACGAATTGAAGAAATTGACCGGTGAAGACGATGCTGATGAAGGAAGCGATTCAGCCGAGTAAGACTCCAACGATCATTGTTATCGAAATCCAACTGGGGACTGTCTTTCAGTTTTGAATACAGTCCCCAGTTTTTTTTGATCTGAGAACAGCATGCTGCAGCAAAACCTCATCCTCAACGTACAAAAGCTCACCAAACGCTTTCCAGGCGTGGTGGCGTTGAACAACGTACAATTGCAATTGCATGAAGGTGAGTTTCTATCCCTGATTGGAGAGAATGGTGCTGGCAAAAGTACTTTGATGAAAATTCTTGCCGGGGTACAACTTCAAGACGAAGGTACGATAGAAGTCTTTGGTAAAACAGTCCATATGGACAGCGTGAAAACAGCTCAGCATCACGGAATCGCGTTGATCCACCAGGAGCTCAATCTAAGTGAGAATCTTAGCATCGCCGCGAATATCTTTCTGGGGCGTGAACCGGCCAAAGCCGGCTTTATCGATAAAGCGACGATTCGTTGTGAAGCTCAGCGTTTCCTTGACATGGTGGGCTTAAAAATCAATCCCGAGACTTTGGCGGGAAGCCTATCAATCGGCCAACAGCAACTTGTGGAAATCGCCAAAGCACTTAGCATCGATGCCCGCATCCTCATCATGGACGAACCTACATCAAGCCTGAGCGCCGGTGAATCTGAGCGACTTTTTGAAGTTATCGCCGAGCTACGTGAACGGGGCGTCAGTATTATCTACATTTCTCACCGATTAGGGGAAGTGAAAATGCTTTCCGATCGTGTGACCGTCTTCCGCGATGGAGAATATGCAGGTGACCTGTGCGGAGATGAAATTACGCATGATGCCATGGTCAAGCAGATGGTCGGGCGTGATATTTCACAATACTATTCGCACAAACCAAATCCGATCGGCGATGTCATTCTTGAAGTCTCCAATCTGAGAACTCAGGCGAACCCGGAACACGAATTGTCTTTTAAGGTTCATGAAGGTGAGATTGTTGGTATTTCCGGACTCGTAGGAGCAGGTCGCACTGAATTATTAGATGCCTTGTTTGGAGTGGTTCCTGCAGTCTCCGGAACGATTGCCGTTTCCGGTCAGAAAGTCGAGCTCCATTCTCCTAGTGATGCGATAGCTCTTGGGTTAGCACTGGTTCCGGAAGACCGTAAGGGTCAGGGACTGGTACTTCAAATGAGTGTAAAAGAAAACACAAGCATGGCTTCTTTAAAAGCTCATGCCGTTAACGGCATTTTTAGAAATGGCGAACGAGAAGAACAGGACACCGACGAAATGATTGCAAGGCTGAGTACTAAAACTCCAAATGCCGATCAAACCGCCGGATTTCTTTCCGGAGGAAACCAGCAAAAGGTCGTCCTTGGGAAATGGCTTGCCACTGAACCCTCACTATTACTTATGGACGAACCAACCCGTGGCATTGATATCGGTGCTAAACAGGAAATTTATCAATTGATGGAAGAGCTTGCCTCACAGGGCATGGCGGTCTTGTTTGTTTCTAGTGAGCTGGAAGAAATCATTGGTATGTCAGATCGTACAATCGTAATGCACGAAGGTAAAATAACTGGTGAATTACCTCGGGAAGATTTGGCCGAAGAGTCGATCATGCATCTGGCCACTGGCGGTGTTCAACACTAAATTCACTGTACATTTATAAACCCTCTAGTCAAAAAGGTGTCATCGAATGAATAAGATCATGGGAATTCTGATGCTACTGGTATTTGCCTGTATCGCTACGAATATCCTTAGTGGTGGCAGTTTTGTAATTCCATTTAACCTGCAAAACCTGATGGTACGGACATCTCTGTTTGGAATCATCGGTATTGGGGTGGCCTTTGTCATCATCACGGGAGGGATCGACCTGTCAATCGGATCTATGATCGGTCTGATTGGCTGCCTGATGACGATTACCCTCATTGATCACGAACTAGGGATTATCCCAACATTGCTCATCGTTTTGGGGGTCTCTATTCTGCTCGGATTCGTTCACGGATTATTGATCACGAAGGCTCACTTACAACCGTTTGTAGTAACGCTATGCGGTTTGCTGATTTATCGCGGTGTGGCTCGCTGGATCACGGGTGACTCGACCGGTGGATTTGGTAAAGAATACAACGACTCTCTTCGTTTGCTAGCAACAGGCAAGCCGTTCTCGACAGCCGCAGTACTCATTGTTTTAGGTATCGCAGTTACCCTGTTTTGCATGTACAAGATCGTACAGATGCAAAAGAGAGCAGAAGGAAAGCCGCTGAACTGGATAATCGGGATTGTGATTAGCATTTGCATCGCTCTCAGTGGCGCCAGCCGATTCACGAACGTCCCGGCAGAACAGGTTCTGCAACTGAGTCGTGGGACATCCGTAAGCATTATGAACAAACGCGATGACAAAAAACTCGACATCTCGAAATTTGATGCCGACGAACCTGGCAGACGGCCCAGCCAGTTCATGCCCGAAATCCTGCTGAACTACGTTGGTTATCTGGCAATCCCATTGGGCGTGAGTCTGGCATTTATTTTTCTAAAGAAAGATACAAATGCGGCTTTACTCTCACTTGGCTTACTAATTTCGGGTGCCGCATTAACCCTGTGGGCTTCCAGCTATGTCGGTAGCTTGTTTGAAGAAGGAAAAGATATAGGGCTACTGGCCATTACAGAAGTCATTATTACGCTGGGGATCTTTATTGCCGGTGTGGACCGATTTCTCAAAGGCGTCTATCGCTCCTTACCTGAGTATCGAGGTCTTTTGTCGATTACTTGTATTCTGAGCCTATGCTGGTTGGTAAGCCAAACTCCGATTTGCCGAACACTGGTTCCAGCACCGATGGTATTCTTAGCCGCTATTTCTACAGCAGCAGCAATTTTCCTCAACAAGACTATTTATGGGCGATACTTACTGGCTTTGGGAAACAATGAATCAGCGGCCCGTCTCAGTGGCATTAATACCGACAGAATGATCATACTGGCTTATGTTATCTGTGCATTTTGTACTGCCATTGGTGGCATTCTGTTTGCCTTAGATGGCAACTCTATCCAGCCAGCTAACCACGGCAACTTTTATGAACTCTATGCGATTGCTGCCGCTGTTCTTGGAGGTTGCAGCCTGCGTGGTGGCGAAGGTAGTATCGCCGGAGTTGTGATTGGTGCTGCTGTAATGCGAGTTCTATACAATTCGATCACATTACTCAAAATTCCAACATCGCTGGAATTCGCCATCATCGGCGTTGTCATCATGATTGGTGTTCTGGCCGACGAATTCGTTAAGAAACTAAATCACGCAAAACGACAACAGGAAGAAGTCGAACGAGCCAACCTTGTTGACCAATAGCATTCTGACTAGAATGGAAGATCGATGCAGCGGGAACGTATGCCGGCTGCAAATAGTAGTCTTCGTACGACCTCTTTACTATTTAGGAAATTTAATCATGAAAAAAGCATTCCTTATGATGCTATTCGTATTCAGCGTAGTAATCGCTGGATGTGGCGAACAAAAAGCTGAAGTACCTGCCGATCCCAACGCAGATAACATTACCAATGAAATGGAAGAGTCAACAGAAACACCTGAAGATCCAGGTGAAGGCGAAGGCGAAAACTCATCTGACGGTTAATTACCATTTCATTTGAGCACGCTATAAATCATTAAAAGGCGTGAGTAGTTTTACTACTCACGCCTTTTTCATGCTCTGAGCCATCGAAAGCAGATCGTACCGCTGGCTCTATCTAGCAATAATCAAATGGCGATTTATGTTTGTAAGCACAATAAATCAGATCCATCGGATGCATCACACGTACGCTTTGATCCTGCACCCGACGTTCGCGATCAATCTGCATTAAACAGCCGGAATTGGCCGTGAGTACAATACTAGCACCTGTCTCTCTAATATTTCCTAACTTTCGGTTGCTCAACTGATCCGCCATTTCGGTTTCCGTCAGGTTGTAAGTTCCCGCAGCACCACAACACATATCACTTTCAGGAAGGTCAACCAATTCAACTCCAGGTATCTGACCAATGATATTCCGTGGTTGCTCTCGTACTTTCTGAGCATGAGCTAAATGACAAGCATCATGATAGGTCACTTTGACATCGAGCGGAGCTTTCGGTGGAATAAATCCCAACTCGTCAAGAAACTCGTGAACATCCTTCACTTTGGATGCAAATCCACTGCGAGCTTCGGCTGTTTCCTCATCGTTCCATAGATGGGCATAGTCTTTCAGCATGGAACCGCACCCGGCAACATTAATAATGATGGCGTCAATATCATCCCGATCAAATGCTTTGAGATTATTAGCAGCCATCTCGACAGCAGGCTCTTCACTACCGGTGTGATAATGAATCGCTCCACAACACCCCTGAGTTTGGGGAATAATCACATCGCATCCATTTTGTTGAAGCACATGGGCGGTCGCATAGTTGGTTTGGGCAAAGACTTCACTCTGCACACAACCTGTGAACAAAGCAACACGAGCGCGTCGTTTTCCAATCGCTGGCATGACGTGTTCCAATTTTCCGTCAGCACGACGAAGCTTGGGAAGTAATGTAGCCATTCGACCTAATCTGGGTGGTAGAAGTCTCCATAGTCCGGTAGCCAATATAAACGAATCAAGTTTTAACGTTTGGGCGAGTCGCGCAAAGCTCAACGCCTTTCGCAATCGCTTAGGATATGGGAAGAGGCCGAAGAGAATATACTTATGAAACCAATCGTTCGTCTTTGTCTTACTATCAACTTCCTTTTCCATTTCCAATCGGAAGGGTTCAATCAGACGACCATACTGAACTCCGGAAGGGCACGCCGTTTCACAACTACGACAATCAAGACATAACTCCAGATGCCTTCTTACGTTTTTATTGAGATCCACACGTCCATCGGTCACGGCTCGCATGAGGTAAATACGTCCTCGCGGAGAATCATTTTCATTTCCCGTCATGACATAAGTAGGGCATGCCTGAGTACACAAGCCGCAATGAACACAATCCAGGAAATATTCGTAGTCAATCTTCTCACCCGGATTAAACGATGTCACAGGCAACGGATTCTCGCCTGCCACAGAAACGGCAGGTTCCGGTAGTATGGATGGTTCACTCATTGATATACAAACCTGCCGGGATTTAGAATTCCTCGAGGGTCAAATTGCTCTTTAATACGATTATGCAGCCATTCCGGAGCTGCTAAATGTCCCCACATGGTACCTATCGTCAAGTTTTCCGGGTTCGAACAGCGCAATGTTTCAACGTGACCATGATAAGTCGTCGCCAGTGGCCCAAGTTCAGTAATAACAACGCCTGAAATACCTCCGTCAGGTATCTCGTTAAACCCAACGGTAACGACGCCATTACCCGCGTCCGACTGAATCGTACAACTAGGATCCAACGTTCGACACGTTTCAATAACAGGAACTGCGCCACTGGAGACCGTCTTCACCTGTATGGTCAGTTCACGTTCTTCAGCAGGAAATTCCTGAATCTGTTGCCATAAATTGAAATGCGTCTCACTGGACAGAACGGAGGCACCCGGAGCACCCTGATTCTTCAGGTCATCAATCAATCGACGCTGTCCCCAAGCTGTTTCTACAGCCGTACCGCTCAATTGAACAACAAGGGTCAGCTGATCTTTAGAATTGCCTGTCAGTTCACTCCATGAATCGCCATAGAGCAGTTCAATGGCTGAAGGGACCGTGGGCGATTCCATCAACATGGCAACGCACGCCTCGGCTACATCCGGGTCCCCGACACCCACAACAATTGTCACCGACTCTTCGGGCAATGGTTTGAGCTTCACCGTAGCCTGAGTAATGATCCCGAGTGTTCCTACAGAACCTGTCAACAGTTTACAGAAGTCGTAGCCTGCAACGTTTTTAACAACTCGACCACCACCATGAAACACCTGACCTTTACCATTCACCGCTTCAATACCGATCACATAGTCTCGCACAGTACCAAAACCAAAACGTCGAGCTCCATTCGTATTGGTAGAAATGACGCCGCCCAGTGTTGCATGCATTTGCTGAGGTACGTCAAGTGGCAGCATCAGTCCTTCGTTAGCCAATGCTTCATTCAAACATTGCATCGTTATGCCAGCTTCCACGGTGATTGTTAAATCTTTCACCGGGAAGTCAATGATTTTGTCCAATTTAGCGGTGGACATTCCCCAGCCATCACGCTTCGCCGCCAAGCCATAGTGAATTGCAGTTTGACCTCCGAGCGGATAAACCGCCGCCGTTTGAGCATGTGCCTGTTGCAGCAACACAGCCAATTCAGCAACCGTTGTTGGCTCCATTGTTTGAGTAATCGGTAATTGATAAGTTGAATCTGGCACTTGGATTTATTCCTGTTTCAGGGTTCGCAGCCGGTGCTGCTGCTCTACATCGCTACCATCCTGCTGGGAGCTTTGCGTTCCATTCCACAGGCTCCGGCTGTAGGCAGCATTTTATCCGGGCTAAGTCGATTGTTCGGGTTAAATGCCTTTCGCAATGCGGCCATCACGTCCAGATCGTCTTCCGAGAACATTTGTTTCATAAACTTTACCTTCTCGACCCCGATACCGTGTTCACCTGTCACACTTCCACCAGCATCTAAACAGGCCTGTAGAATCTCACCACCCGCCTGCAACACTCTTTGTGTTTGAGATGGATCACGTTCATCGAACAACATGACAGGATGAATATTACCATCACCCGCATGGAAGACATTCACAATTCGAATATCGTACTTCTTGCCAATCTCCATGATGGTTTTATACATCTGAGGAATTTGAGTCCGAGGAACAACCCCATCCTGTGTTACTAAACTAGAAGCCAGACGCCCAATCGCTCCAAAGGCCTGCTTTCGGGCCTTCCATAATTGTTGACGATGCTTCTCGTTCTCTGCTTGCCTTACTTCGCGAGCACCTACGCTGTTACAAATCTCAATAATCTGATCTCGCTGGGTATCCAGCCCAGCTTCAATACCGTCGACTTCGATAATTAAAATAGCTTCCGCATCCAGTGGAAAGCCAAACTGAAAGGCTTCTTCCAGTGCCACCATAATATCGTGGTCTACCATCTCAAGTGCTGCTGGAATAATTCCGGCCCCAATAATGGCACTGATTGCGTTCGTGGCATCATCAACGCTATCAAAAACCCCCAGCATCGTGCGAACACCTTCAGGATTTCGTGTCAAACGCACCCAGACACGAGTTACGACAGCCAATGTCCCTTCACTGCCAACCATCACTCCGGCTAAATCAAGTCCGGCAGGATCTGCATTTGGGCCTCCCAAAAGAAAGACCTCACCGTCGGAGCTAACAGCCTCCACTCCGAGTACATGGTTGACGGTCACACCATACTTCAAAGTATGCGGACCACCTGAATTAGTCGCAACATTCCCACCAATCGTGCAAGCACCCTGACTGGAAGGATCCGGAGCGTAATGATACCCCGTACCGGCCAAAGCCTGAGTGAGTCGAATATTAACCACCCCTGGCTGAACAATCGCATAACGATCACGAAGGTTAATTTCTTCAATCTCTTTCATACGCGTTAAGACAAGCATCACTCCACCACCAACCGGCAGGGTGCCGCCGGCAAGACTGGTACCCGCTCCACGTGGTAGAAAGGGGATCTCATAGCGATTACAGGCTTTTATGACCGTAGCAATCTGCTCTGTGGTTGTTGGGAATACGACTACATCCGGGCAGCTCTTTTCAATCGTAAAACCATCACATTCAAAAACCATCCGGTCCGAGTGTGCCGTCAGCACACCATCGCTACCAATAATTTTCTGAAGTTCATGAATCAAAGCAATGGGAATACTAGTATCCAGATCGACTGGACTTTCCATTAAATTCTCTCCTTTTTGGTTCATCATCAGTGACACAATCCCATTATAGCAATCAAATGGAACTCATCTGCTACCGCCAACTTGAAATCTTTGGATTCCCAACTCTAATTCTTTGAACTGTAACCCAGCCCTAAAGCGATAACTTATAGAACCGTTTAAGATTCAACCTGTTTGGAAAGATGTTCGACAATCGTCTTACCTATTTTCAAAGAGCTTGTGGCCGCAGGACTGGGCGCATTACAAACATTGATGATTCGCGGGGAAGACAGAATAATGAAGTCATCGATCAATTCCCCATCAGTTCCCAGCAATTGCGCCCTTACGCCGGCACGACCTCGAATAAGATCATCTTCTGTCACCATCGGAACAAGCCGCTGCAGAGCCTTAACAAATGCCTTCTTGCTAAAGGAACGCCACATTTCCCCCATGCCCATCTTCCAGTGTTTAGCGGCCATCCGACGGAAGCCTTTGTAAGACAACGCTTCGGCCAAATCTCGAAGGTTAACATCTCGTTTTCGGTATCCTTCACGCGCAAATGCCAGCACGGCATTCGGCCCACATTCCATACGACCGTCAATCATACGCGTAAAATGAACTCCCAAAAATGGGAACTGGGGATCCGGAACCGGGTAAATCAGATTGTTGCACAAATGATATGACTCCGGCTTTAAATCATAGTATTCGCCTCGAAACGGAACGACTTTCGATTCGGGACGTTCACCAGTTTTCTTTGCCACCCGATCGCAGAACAGTCCTGTACAGTTAATCATGTATTTACCGTGGAAATCACCTGCGGATGTTTCCACAACTACTTCGCCATTCGTCTTTTGAACACCTCGGACGAAAGCATCATTGACGACCTGACCACCATGATCTTCAAGTTTCTGAGCTAAGCGAATAGCAACATCACGGTACCCCACAATTCCAGCATCCGGCACCCAAATCGCTTTGATACCTGCCGTGTGCGGTTCTATTTCACACAATCGCTCGCGTTCGATAACCTCACAACGTACACCATTCTTTTGGCCACGCTGATAGATATCCATCAGCCGTTCAACTTCCGAATCATCGACAGCCACAATAACTTTGCCACAAATATCATAGGGAATCCCTTCTTCCTTACAAAACTCTTCCATCATCGTGCGACCTTCGCGACAATTCAAAGCTTTTAAGGATCCCGGTTTATAGTAGATACCCGAATGGATGACACCTGAATTACTACCTGTCTGATGTACCCCAACCGAAGATTCCTTTTCAATCACTGTAACTTTCATGTGGGGATATTTATTCGTAATTTGATAAGCCGTGGCTAATCCTACAATCCCACCACCAGCAATCACTACATCACTCTTACCACTCATAAGCCCAGACAACCACTTCCTCTTTATTACCTGCGAAAAGTTGAATATTGTTCCGCAACAGGCGTTTATCTATAATTTTGCAATGGTGCAACAATCCTATTGTACTATCTCATGTCGACACGAATTGGCATGTCCTATTACCCACCATCAAAAGGTTTTGCTCTTATGGCAGTCCGAATTTTCCCTACTTCCAAATTTACTGTTATTCTCACCCTTCTTTTGGTGGGATGGACACACTGCTTACATGGGCAAACAGCAGCTGATTATCCTCAAACAACTTACCAGGCACTAGTTCAGGATGCTGGCACCGCAGATTCACCTGAAAAGCAAAAGCAGGATGAAGAGATTTATGAACTTATCAAATTGCTCGTTGACGCGCTCGACCAAATCGATCGCAACTATGTGAAAGAAGTTGACCGTCGCGAGCTTATTGATGGAGCTATTCAGGGAATGTTGGGGAAACTCGATAGGCATTCCAACTATATCCCCCCCTCAAATGTTGACAGCTTTAAGTCGCGGGTTGAAAACGAATTTGGTGGCATCGGAATCCGTCTCCGAAATGACAATGGCAAACCAACAATCATTACTCCCATGCTTGGCAGTCCGGCATACAAAGCTGGCATCCGCCCCGGTGACGTCATCTTATCTATTGATGAGCAAGCCACCGAAGGCAAGAGCCCTAACGACATTGTGAAAGCACTGAAGGGTAAGATTGGCAGTAAGGTACAATTGGCGATCCATACGCCCTCAACGAACGAATCGTCGAACGTCGAAGTCGAACGTAGTTTAATTCGTGTCAAATCTGTACTGGGAGCAGCACGCAATGAGGATGACAGTTGGAACTACTTCCTTGATGAGAAGAACAAAATTGGCTATTTGATAGTCACCAACTTCGGGCGACATACGACCGGAGAGATTCTTGAGGCCGTGAAAGATCTAAAAAGCCAGGGAGTAAAGGGGCTGATCGTGGACCTACGTTATAATCCGGGCGGACTGCTCTCTGCTGCGATCCAGATTTCAGATATGTTTGTGAAAGAAGGCCGCATTGTCAGCACTGAAGGCCGGGCCGCCCCTAAACGAATCTGGGACGCAAAAGCTGCAGGCACATTTGACGATTTCCCAATGGCTATTCTCATCAATCAGTTTAGTGCCAGTGCGAGTGAAATCCTGTCAGCCTGCTTACAGGACCACGAACGAGCTGTAATCGTTGGTCAGCGGTCATACGGTAAAGGTAGTGTTCAAAACCTAATTAACCTTGAGGATGGCAAGAGCGTACTAAAGTTAACGACAGCAGGGTACTTCCGGCCATCTGGAAAGAATATCGACAAACCTTCCGCCGATGGAAGTGACGAATGGGGTGTATCGCCAGACGACGGTTTTGAAGTTACTTTTAATGAAGATCAAACTCGTCTCCTGCGAGATGCGCGTCGAGATTATGACATCGTCCTTAACGGAGCCACCCACGACCCGCGAGAAGGCAAAGAGTACTTAAAACTGGTCGATACCCAACTTTTAACCGCTCAGAATTATCTTTATACCGAGCTTTCACTTCCGACGATCGAAATCCCTGAAGTTGAAGACAACCCGGGGGATGAATCAAAAGAAGCGTCACAAAACGAAAAAACTAAAGATTCAAAACGACCGTTTAAGCGTCCAAAGAAACGTCAGCCGACAGAACAAAACAACGAATGAAAATACTCACGATTGAATCTACGTGCGATGAAACCGCCGCGGCTGTCATCACTGATAAATTTGAAGTGCTCAGTAGCATTGTTGCTTCTCAGGAAGAGTTGCATCAAAAGTTTAATGGTGTTGTGCCTGAAATTGCGGCGCGCGCGCATGTGGAACGAATTCTTCCGGTCATTGCTGAAACACTCGACCGCGCGGGTATCAGTCTTTCCGATCTAGATGCGATCGCTGTAGCCAACGAGCCCGGATTAGCAGGCTCATTGCTCGTTGGGGTAGTGGCGGCGAAGGCTTTGTGTCTGGCTCATGAAATCCCATTAGTTGCCGTCAATCACCTTCAGGCCCATATCTTCGCCTGCCGTCTGGCAGCTGAGAAGAATGTATTTCCTTGTGTTGGCTTGATCGTCAGTGGCGGGCATTCCAATCTTTATAAGTGCAACACGGCCCTCGACTTCGTTCCACTTGGTGGAACGATCGACGATGCGGCTGGTGAGGCTTTTGATAAAGTCGCCACTATGTTGGGACTTCCCTATCCCGGAGGGCCTTCGATCTCCAAAGCCGCTTTAGAAGGAGACGATAAAGCTTATCAATTCCCGCGACCTTTTCTCCGAGACAAAAATTCGCTTGATTTCTCCTTCAGCGGATTGAAGACGGCGGTACGGTACGAAATCGCTGGTCAGGGACAAGTGGATTTTAGCAAACTTGAGATTCCGCAATCGAAGATTGCAGATGTGGCTGCAAGCTTTCAGGCGGCCGTGGTCGACTGTCTAACCGGCAAAGCCATGCTAGCCTTAAAGCAGTCAGGGATGGATACGCTGTGCGTCGGTGGTGGTGTCGCCGCGAATCATGTGTTACGGGAACGCTTACAGAGTGAATGTCTGGCGGCAGGCGTGACATTACACATTGCTCCCTTCAAACTATGCACCGATAACGCTGTGATGGGAGCTATCGCGATTGAACGCCTGAATGCTGGCTTGCTGGAGGATCTTTCGCTTGATATTTCCCCAGGTTTGATGAGAATTGGAAAAAGCTAATTTTTGACAAC
>PAAT01000140.1 GCA_002698965.1 Rhodopirellula sp.
CCTGCTGATAAGCCGGAAGAAGAACCTGCTGATAAGCCGGAAGAAGAACCTGCTGATAAGCCGGAAGAAGAACCTGCTGATAAGCCGGAAGCTCCAAGCAACAACAGTGAGGCCTACCTCAATGAAGCTGGGGAAATTGAAGTTCGGTTTGCCTTTAACAATACTCCTTGGGCGGACATCATCGAATGGTTCTCCGAGCTCAACGAATTATCGCTTCAAATGGATGCTACCCCGGAAGGGACGTTTAACTATACCGATCCACAGTACTATTCACCAGCTAAAGCAATGGACTTAATGAATGGCGTACTGCTAACCAAAGGCTACACACTCTTGCGACGCAATCAAATGCTGATGGTGGTCAATCTTGAAAACGGTGTACCGGACGTTTTAGTCGAATACGTCCCGCTTGAAGAACTTAATAGCCGTGGTGAATACGAACTAGTAAAAACTCTTTTCCAATTGGTAAAAATGACGCCGGAAGAAGCGACTGCCGATCTCGAAAAACTCATCGGCCCAACCGGCCAATTATATGTATTCCCTGCCGCAAAACAGGTTCTTATTCAGGAACAAGCTGGGAGACTTCGTACGATTCGCGATGTAATCGAAGGTGTAGAAAAACCTCGTGGCGAGCTTGCTAGCAAAGTCGAGGAAATTGAGCTGGAAAACGTGACTGCTGAAGACATTCTTATCGTGGCACGCACCATGCTGGGTATGGGCGAAGCAGACTACGCTCGCGAAGGAATAAGCTTTGCGGTCGACACACTTGGGACGCGAATCTTCGTTACCGGCGATGAAGAGAACATTGCGGTCCTACGTGACCTGGCAAAACGCCTCGACATCGATCCACTCGATGGAGTGGAAGAAGAGGATGTGCAAAAACCGACGCTAAAGACGCACACGATCAATGTGGCAGATCCCCAAACAACCTTTGACGTTTTACAAACTTTGCTGGCTGGTCTTCCCGACGTACGACTAGCACTCGATCCGGCCACCAACAAAATCATTGCCTTAGCACGTCCGGCAGAACACGAAACCATCACTTCGACGATTAAAGAACTCGAAGGAGATGTACCCGTATTTGAAGTCATCTCGCTCAAAACGCTCGACCCTGAAATGGCGTTAGCGATGATCGCGAACATGTTCGGCACCACGACCACAGAAGATGGAGTCGAAGTTACACAGGGCCCCAAAGTGACTGCTGATACTGTTTCTATGAAACTTTTTGTGCGGGCGACCGAAGCCGAAGTTACTTCCATTCGAACAATGATCGAAAGACTCGAGTCCGAAAACACAACAACTCAGGAAGGAAATATCAGAATCCTGCCCTTCAGTGGAAAGAGTGCCGAGGACGCCTTGAATCGTGCTGAACGATTTTGGACGGGAGAAAACACGATTCGCATTGTAAAACCTGAAGACCGGACTGAATCGGGAATCCAGAAACGCACGACTGAAGAACCTGAAAAAGAGACTCCACCAGCCATCCAGCCTGCCCCGATCCGCCCGACCAAGGCAGATACACTAGAAAAATCAGCGGGTTTGCAGGATGAAAGCTTGCAATTCATTAGCAGTACCTTACAGGATGGTGAAACTATTACTTCCGCTCTCGGAAATGACATCGTTGTCGAACTAACCGCGGAAGGAATCATTATCGCCAGCGACGACACGGAAGCGCTCGATCGTTTTGAGAGTTTACTACGTCAACTGATCCCACCAGGAACCACGCTGACCGACCGTCAGATCACTGTTTTTTACCTAAAATATGTCAAATCTGATGTCGCAAAAACACTTGTTCAGCAAATCATGAGTGGCGGTGAGGATTCGTCCGGTGGTCTTGGTTCCCTAGTTAGTGATGCTACAAGCAGTTTAATGGGTGGGGGGCTCATGGGTATGATTTTGGGCGGAGGTGGTGACAGTACGACTGGTGACAGCAGTACCTTTTCGGCTTCCGGCACGGTTAGCATTGTTTCCGACCCTCGATTGAACGCCTTAGTTGTTCAAGCCAACGATGAGGACCTCGCCATGGTTGATTCTTTGCTGGGCATCATCGACAAGGAAGGGTCCGAAACCGAGGTTGAAACCCAAGGCAAGCCACGATTAATCCCCGTCACCTATGTTAGTGCAACCGACATCGCCAATATCCTTAAAGAAGTATATGCCGGACGTATTAATGGTGCGTCCGGAGGTGGCCAACAACAGCGCCAACCTAATCCTGAAGACATCATTAAAGCGATGATGCAACGTGGCGGCGGTGGCGGTCGTGGAGGCGGTTCCGACGACGTCAAGAGTGAGCCCGCTAAATTGAGCATCGGTGTTGACACCACAAGCAATTCCATCATTGTTTCTGCTCCTGAACCGCTTTTCAAAGAAGTGGAAGAACTCGTCCTCACACTGGACCAAGCCGGAACCCAGACCCAACAGCAAATTGAAGTTAGAACCTTACATCTGGCAAATCCCGACGTAGTCAACACCGCCCTGCAGGCAATCCTCGGTGAATCGGTTTCAACGACAAGGTCTAGCGGAGGCAGCAACAGTTCCAATTCCAGTCAGTCCGGCGGGAATCCTGCCGCATCAGCTGATGCCATCCGTCAGAGAATTCAAGCGTTCCAGGAAGCTGCTCGTCGCGCAGCCGAAGCACGTGGCAGCGGCGGTGGACCTCCGGGAGGAGGACGTCCCGGAGGAACAGGTTTTCCAGGTGGTGGTCGTCCGGGTGGCGGGGCTCCAGGTGGCGGCCGTCCCGGCGGCGGGCGTTAAATCCAGTAGTACGCAGTTATTAACCAGAAAGAACACAAACCATGGAAGCATGCGTAATACTGAAGGAAAAGGGACTTCTTAACGACACTCAGGTCGACACTATTCTTCAGACCGGGGCCAAGGGGAACGAACAGATCGAATCTGCAGTTTCACTTGGATTCGTCGAGGAACGAGAAGCGCTGAAAGCGATTGCCGATGCCGTCGGCGTGGAGTTCATCGATTTCCGGGAGACTGAAGTTGACCTATCCTTACTCGACGACTTTCCAACAAGGTTGATTTACCGAGAATCACTCTTTCCGGTCGTTGCACAAAATGGTCATATTACGGTTGCTACGAGCGATCCCTTTAACTTATATCCGATTGACGAAGCTTCAGCTGCGACGGGTAAGGCAATTCTCCCTGTCGTTGCGACCCGCCGCGACATCGACACCCTTATTAAAAATCATCTCGGCGTCGGTAGCGAAACGATCGACAGCCTCGTTTCCGCAAAACAGGATGACGAAGTCGAACTGCTAGAAGAGCTTGAGATCGACGGGTCCGAATTATCGGAAATGGCGCAGGAAGCCTCTGTCATTCGACTTGTGAATGAAATCTTACTAGAAGCCATCGAGTCGCGGACGAGTGACGTTCATATTGAATCCCAGTCAAGTGGGATTTCGATACGTTATCGTATTGACGGCATGCTTCATCCCCAACCCGTACCACCCGAAATCAACCAATTTCAGGCCGCGATCATTAGCCGTCTGAAGATTATGGCGCGACTCAATATCGCGGAAAAGCGACTCCCACAGGACGGTCGTATCAAACTCAAAGTAAGAGGGCGTGAAGTCGATATCCGAGTAAGTGTTATCCCGATGATCCATGGCGAAGGTATTGTCATGCGTATCCTGGATAAAGGCTCGATGGTTTTCGATCTGCAAAGCCTAGGGATGGAACCGGACATCTATGCCACTTACAGTGAATTGATCCGTATTCCTCATGGTATCGTTCTTGTCTGTGGTCCGACAGGATCTGGTAAAACAACGACACTTTATAGCTCTCTGATGGAGATCAAGGGGCCTGACAACAAAATCATCACCACCGAAGATCCGGTCGAATACCAACTCGATGGGATCAACCAAATTCAGGTTCATTCCAAAATAGGGCTCACCTTCTCAGCGTCACTTCGAAGTATTCTCCGACATGACCCAGATATTGTACTTGTGGGAGAAATTCGAGACCTGGAAACCGCCGAAAACGCCATCCAGGCTTCCCTTACCGGGCATATGGTTTTCTCGACCCTACACACTAACGATTCGGCCGGCGCCTATACGCGTATGACCGACATGGGGGTCGAACCATTTCTAGTGGCCAGTACCGTGGAGGCTGTTATGTCGCAACGACTCGTGCGTCGACTGTGTAACGAATGCAAACGGCCCGTAAATCTGGATCAGACTGATGTTCCCCATGACTTCCCTCGAGAAATGCTGGATGGCGAAATATTTGAAGCTTCAGGGTGCCGCGAATGCAGGAACGTCGGATATTCCGGACGACTTGGCATCTATGAGTTGATGTTAACAACAGATGAAGTACGTGACCTGGCCACCCAAAATGCAAGTAGCTGGGAACTCAAAAAAGTTGCCGTTCGTAATGGAATGGGAACTCTTCGTGATGATGGTTGGCGAAAAGTTATCGCCGGAAAAACCAGCATGGATGAAGTCTTAAGAATCACCAAGGGTGACCAAATCGTTCCCAAAAGCTAGAGCCACTTCAGGATGCCAGATTTTCAATACACCGCACGAGATACCGCCGGCAAAAAGGTAGTCGGTCAAATTGCCGCCGCCACCGAACGAGAAGCGGTGCGCCTACTCGCCGGCAACTCATTATTTCCGCTTGAAATCTCTACCGATATCAAGTCGACCGTTCGCAAAAGTAATAAGCGTGTTAAGGGTCAGGTTATGGCACAGGTCTACGGCCAGCTTGCCTCCCTTTTAAGAAGCGGGGTACCGCTCCTTCGCAGTATCAAGGTTTTGCAGAAACAGGCCACAAATGACACGCTCTCTTTTGTCCTCGGAGAGGTCTACAGTCAGGTTGAAGAAGGGATCAATATTGCCGATGCTATGGCACAATACCCCAAAGTCTTCAGCGAAGTATGTATCAACATGTCGCGTGCCGGCGCCGAAGGTGGATTCCTGGAAGACGCATTAGATCGCGTCGCAAAATTCACCGAGCAGCAGGAGGATCTTAAAGGTGAAACGATCGGCCAGCTTGCGTATCCCGTTTTTCTCGGGACCGTGGGTTCTATTCTTGTCGCCGGCCTGGTCATCTTCTTCGTACCCAAATTTGGCGATATGTTTGACAATCTGCGTGAACGAGGCGAACTACCGGCGGTGACTGACTGGCTCCTCGCTTTTAGTGAAAGCCTGCGTACAGTCTGGGCAGTTGTTTTCGCTATCGTTATCCTTGTCGGCCTGTTAGTCATTAACAACTACTTTAAGACAGAAGCCGGCCGTAAGTCCCGTGACCTCATCAAGATACGCCTTCCCCTGGTAGGCAAAGTGTTTCTGGCATTCGCCGTTGCCCGGTTTTGTCGAGTTCTTGGAACGCTACTCCAAAATGGAGTCCCGATATTAAAATCGCTCGAAATCAGCAGCTTAGCTGCCGGCAACAGGGTTATCTCTGGTGCTATCGATGACGCCACCGAAAACATTACCAGCGGCGAATCACTTTCTAAGCCCTTGGCACAAAGCGGCTATTTCCCTGGAACCGTTGTAGAAATGATTTCCGTAGCCGAAGAATCCAATACGCTAGACAGAGTTTTGATCGAAATCGCAGACAATCTCGAAAAACGAACCGCACGCCAATTATCACTAGCCGTTCGACTGCTCGAACCAATCATGTTATTAGTGATGGCCGGCGCAGTTTTAGTGGTCGTCATTGCTTTATTGATGCCAGTGATCAAGATGAGCAGTGCAATTTAGTTTAGAATTTAACGCAACTCCAAACATCAATCGGTGTTTAATAACCAATTAACAGACTCCCCTCAAACGGAACAACAAATAAAGGGATTTACAGAACTATGCAAAAGAAACGATTTCCAAATAGTAATCGTCATCGCAAAGGCTTTACTTTGATGGAAGTACTTATCGTGATGGCAATCCTAGTTATCCTCGGTACGATCGTAGTCACCAACTTTTCCGGTGTTCTCTCTCAAAGCAAGGCAGATTCAGCTAAAATCCAAATGCAAAACTTTGAGCAACCTCTTGAGTTATACAAACTTGGGGTTGGCAGCTACCCATCGACGGACGTCGGACTTGAAGGGCTCATCAACGAGCCCGCCAATGCGCCGTCAGGGAAGTGGCGCGGTCCCTACCTTAAGGCTACGGAAATCCCTGCAGACCCATGGAGTCGTCCTTACCAGTACACCGCCGACGGAGCCGGATTTAAGATTATCAGCACAGGCGAAGACGGCGCTGCAGACACTGAAGACGACATAACGCATATCGTCAGTCAGTAAGCATTTCCAACAGCCTGCTGTTACCTGTGTTTTTGCCAATAATGGGGTAACAAACCATGCAATCAACAAAGTGTAAACTGCCTCCTGTTACTAAAAAACAGCAGGGAGCTTTTACACTTTTTGAAATTCTGGTTGTGATGGTCGTAGTAATTGTGCTGGGGGCTATCGCTTATCCCGCTATCAGCGGCATGACCGGCATGGAATCCCTATTGCGAAGTGGTGACCAGGTAAGAATCCACCTTGCGCGGGCACGTAATCAGGCGATGCGAAGCGGTACAACCCTATCTCTCCGTTATGAACTCCAAGGCAATCAATATATTATCGAACCCTGGACCACCGGAGAAGAATTTCTGGAGACCGGAACAACCATCGAGAGTCAACCACTTGTTAATGTCATGGGCGTGCCAAATAGCGAAGCTTTTGCTGAAAGCGAATACCGCACCGTCAAAAAGCTACTCGGCTACCCTCACAAGCTACAGAAAGATATTAATTTTGTAGGTTCAATTGTGGACTTTGACGCGCGATCCGCCATTCTTGGTGATGCTCAACTAAACGATCTCACCACCGCCGCAGGGCAGACTAGCATGACGGATGGTATTCAGGGTTTCTGGTCAGACCCGATTCTCTTCTACCCGGACGGGAGTACGAGTCAGACCGAGATAAGACTTGGTTCTTCCGACGGAAGAGGGTTTATTATGGTTCGTCTTCGCGGGTTAACAGGAATTGCCTACGTAACCGAGATCGCAAGCGCGAGTGAAATTCAACAACTAGATCTGCAGCGACAGGGGAATCCGTAATGCGTTACCCGTCTCGCCAGCACAGCTCTGGTTTCACCCTCATGGAAATCCTTGTATCGATAACCATTTTGGGGCTTTCTATGGTGGCGATCAACGGCCTCGTCAGCATCGGAGCACGAAATGCACGCGAAGCCCAGGTGCTTACCACGGCTCAATTTCTTGCCGAGTCCAAGCTTGCAGAGGTCAAAACCGGTCTACTATCACCTAATAGCACCGGCAAGATGCCATTTACTCAGGAAGAGACCATCGAGCCATTTACCTTTGAGGTTCAATCTCAAGCCATGGGAGTCGATGGACAGCTCATGGCAATTCGCGTTGTAGTTGAATACACCCCGGAAGACGGAAGCCTGCCACTTATTTACCAGCTCGACACTTTAATGATTGACCCGCAAATTGAAATGCAGCAGGATGCCGACCTCACCGTTCATGAAATGATTATGCAAATGGAGGCCACCCAATGAGACGCTTCCACTCCCAGCAAGGTGTAACGCTCCTTGAACTAATTATATCTCTGGCTCTTTCCGGTCTGCTTTTTGCCATGATCACACAAATGATTGGCAACCACTTCCATGTACTAGAGAAACAAAGAGACAATGTTGAAGAGGTCCAGCTCGCACGTGCATTGCTATCACGCATGTCCCAAGATATCAAGAGTGCGGTCCAGTATAACGGTGTTGACGTAGAAGCTGCGTTGGGGGATATCGACATTCAGGGTGCGTTGGGAATCGCAGCTGGTGCCGGTCTGGGGATGGAAGACCTTCTGGGTGCGGCAGACTCACTAATGTCATCGAGTGATTCCTCTACCGCTTCCTACGATTTCCAAACCAGCTTTCCTACGAACCTCGGAATGTACGGAGACCAGCAAACGCTACGAGTTGACATAAGCCGAATACCACGTCAGGAAGAATATCGCGCACTGTATGACCCCACTGAAATCGGTGTCCTGCAGGACATTCCATCTGATGTCAAATTGATTTCCTATTATTGCCGCACCTTGAATGTAGAAACAACCGGTTCGGCGCAAGACGTCTTTAATGACGACCCGACNATACCGGGCCTNATTCGAGGTCAACTAAGTCGTGCCATCACGTCCTATGCNATGAACAACGGNAATTCTCAAGCGGTTCAGGGTGCCGATAAAATGCTGGCNCCTGAGGTAATCGCGTTGGAGTTCCAGTANTACGACGGATACCAGTGGTTGCAATACTGGGACAGTGAAGAATTCGAAGGCCTTCCTTTAGCCGTCAAGATTCGCATGACAATGCGTTCAAATTCACCCTACGCTAGTGGTGGCGTGCTCGACGCTTTTTATGGGACCACCACCGATGCCGAAGGGCGTATGGCGGTGACCTACCAAAAGGTCGTCAAGCTGCCGGTCGGAAAGATTCGACCTCTCGAACAAGACGACGGAGGATTGCAGAATCTCGGACTATGAGCAAACAACATGCCATCCGCGGGCTACGCGGCTCAGCTTTAATGATTGTTTTAGTTGTGGTGATGATCGTATCGCTCGGAGCCTACACGTTTTCCGAACTGATGTTCACTCACAATGAAACCGCGACGCTTTCGTCGCAAAACATCCAGGCCAAATGGCTGGTTGACGCAGGCATCGACGTGGCACGAGTCCACTTACTTCAACCGCATACACAACGAATGTCGGCAGGCGGTGACTTTGACAATCCCACTGTTTTCCAGGCCGTTAACGTGATCGCCGATCCAGACCCGAACCTGACTGGCAACTTCACCATGATTGCCCCGAATCTCGACAGCGATGGATACACCGCGGGTTTTCGCTTCGGCCTCGAAGACGAATCTTCACGGCTCAATTTAAATACACTTACGATCGCTGACAAATACGCAACTGATGGTGGCAGAGAAATGCTGATGGCTTTACCCGGCATGACGGTCGACATTGCGGATGCCATTATGGATTGGATTGACGACGACGATGAAACTCGCGAGTTCGGGGCTGAGTTTGACTACTATCAAGCACTCGGCTCTCCTTACGAACCTAACAATGGTCCATTCAACACTGTCGAAGAGCTACTTCTAGTGCGCGGCGTGATGCCTGAACTGCTTTTCGGTGCTGACATCAATCGCAATGGAATGATTGACTCCCACGAAGAACCGGCACGACAACGAGTTCAGGAACTTGTTTCTATGGCGAATACATCCGCCGGTGACGAAGTCTTAAACGCTGGATCGCTTGACCGCGGCTGGAGTGCTTACCTCACTCTGCACAGCCAGGAGAATAATCTTAACATCAACGGCGAACCACGCATCGACATCAATTCTGCAGACCTCCAAACGCTTCATCAGGATCTGTCCGCGGTATTCGACCCGGCCGTAGCCAACTTCATTATCCTGTATCGACAGGGCTATGAATTAGTTGACGAGCCCCAAACCGATGGGATTCCACAGCCTGCTTCTGCTGTGGAAATTGACTTTCTGAGAGAATCGGAAAGGGAGTTCACTCAGGTTTTAGACCTCGTCGGCAAACGCCTATTGTATGAATCGGACCTTGTCGACGAAGACCCCATCGACATCCTTCCTGCCTATCCGCTCGACATCAGCCTGGCGAACACCATCGATCTATTGATGGACAATGCATCCACAAGTTCAAATCCAACCATTCCAGGAAGACTAAATATCAACCAGGCCCCCCGCCTGCTACTTCAGGGCGTCCCCGGACTCAGTGATGAGATGATTGATTTCATTATCCAAACCAGGTCCATCGATCCATACCAAGACCAACAGAACTACTACCGCCATGAAACGTGGTTGCTGAAACAGTCTGGTATCAATTTCCTACTTGGTGGAACTCCCTTTACGCTGGAAAACATGAAAGCCCTGCAACCATTCATTTGTGGAGGTGGTAGTGTATTCCGAGCACAGATTATTGGCTACTACGAAGGTGGAACAGCCTCTGCACGAGGCGAAGTCGTCATAGACGCTACAACCGTCACACCTCGCATACGTTTGTGGCGTGACTTAAGCCATTTAGGCCGTGGATATCCCCTAGACGTGCTAGGCTTACACTACGCTGGTGGGAGCCAAACAGCCTTACCATCCGTTCAATAACCTTCCCTAAAAGGAAAACATCATGGCTAAATTCATCGCATATGAGTGGGATGATCAGTCAGTCCGAGCGATCTCTGCGTCCGCCAAAGGCTCAGACATTGCAATTCACGCCCTCGTTGAAAAACCGCTAGAGGCTCCGAATGAGGACACAGCACCTGGCACGATGCTTGAAAATACCATTTCGGCGGCATTGGAAAGTGCCGGAGCAAGCCGTGGCCAAGCCACAGCATTCTCGGCTCGGCGATCACAGGCTGAAGTAAGAATGCTCACATTCCCGAATGTCCCTGACCATGATCTACCCGACATGGTTCGTATTCAGGCCCCCCAGGTCTTCAATGCGGGAACAGAAGGACTGCTTGACTTTACACCTATCGGAGAACTTCAGGACGGCCAACGTTATATTGCCGCCGCGGCCCTGAGTAACGAGATGCAAGTCGATACAATCAGTTCGGCGGCGGTTGCAGGCGTGACAATCAGCAATCTGACGCTACATCCATTTGGCACTGCCTCCTACGTAAACAAACACCTACCAGCCAACGGTTCCAGACTGATTATCGACTTACTGGGAATCGAAGCGGAATTGACCATCGCCCGCGACGGTGTCGCCCACCTCGTGCGTACCATTCGTTTGGTGCCTGACGCGCCGGACGTCAATTACATCGCTTCCGAAGTTAAACGCACGCTCACCTCATATGAGAATCAACCTAACGGTTCCGACATCACCGAAATTGTAATTGCAGGGACAGGGAATGTTCAGAGTTCATTATTGGAAACCGTGCAATCCCTTGTAAGTGAACCGGTCCGTATGTTTGATCCGCTAGAATTTGCTAGTCTCGATGCCTCCGTCAAAAACAACAAGCCAGAGAACTCCTCGGCCTTCCTCGGCCTTATCGGCCTGGCTGAACAATTGACCGCCGGTGGCATTCCACCGATCGACTTCCTTAACCCTACCCAACCCCCAAAACAAACTGAATCCCGCGACAAGGCCGTCAGAGTTGGTGTTTATGCCACCTTGGCCCTGCTGGTACTGATCATCGGCCTTTGGGTTCCAATATTCAACTATCAGCGAGACATTTCAAGCCAACGCCCACCCGTTGACGTAACAACCGTTTTGCAAAAAAGGCTCGATCAAGCCGACTCCCAACTAAAAGCGATTCAGGCATATGAGGCATCCGCCGTGAATTGGCTGGATGAGTTAGCCCTTTTGTCTGATACCCTCCCCCCCAATCCAAACGATGTCATTATCGATGCATTTTCGGGACGCTCTGATAACACCCGAAACCGTACGGTGGATTCGCCTTTAGGCAGTATTTTCCTGGACATGCACCTCAAAAACTCGAGCGTGTTTGAACAACTGTCAACGACACTCGCTGGCGGGACGCATCGTGTCCAATCAAAAGGACTTACCCCCGATACAACAGAAGACGGCCTTTATACTCGAAGAACTCAGCAAACCATTACGATCCTCCCGCCCATCGAACAAGAGGCTGGTGAAAACTCCAGCAACACTAAAACCACCGAAGCGGATTCTGCTGAATCCGTGGCCAACGACGACTCCACTAACCCGAACGGTTCCGAGGAAATAGGCGAGACCGATGACGAAGCAACGAGTACGCCAAATGACAAGGACGGAGAATAAGCAATGAACGATCGCGAAAAGAAACTACTACTATTTGCGCTTGTAGCCGTCGTGCTCGGTGGCTTATTGACCGGCACTAGAAGTTATTTGAGCTATATCAATGACCTCAAAAGCGACTTAAGCATGGCGGAGCAGGATCGGCAATCTTACGAAGCCAACCAAATGGCCGCGGAAATATATGAACTCACCGTCGACGACTACGAAACAATGTCCTTAGGGAAAGATCACAACCATGCCTTAGCATCCTACAAAGCGTGGCTCATTAACCTTCTCGAAACCGAACTGGGGCTAGAAGACGTCCGAATCACCAATGAACCGACGCGCGAAATCGACGGGAAGTACCATCGCCACACCTTTGGTATCAATTGCGAATCAGATCTTAAGACATTAACGGATTTTCTATATCGCTTCGAAACTAAAAAGCTATTGCACCGCATTAAAGATCTAGCCGTGAGTCCAACTGGCTACGACCAGTTGCAAATCCGCATCATTATTGAAGCCATCTCGTTACCTGAGGCAGAGCAACGGGTAGATATCGCCTCCATCGCTCACGATGAATCGCTGGTGGATGGTAGCTACGAAGACTACTGGGAACGAATTTCCAACCGTAATTTCTTCGGGCCGGAAAACAAAGCCCCAACGTTCACCCCGCCGCCCATCGCGGCAACCGTTGGCGAGACCGAATCCCGCACACTGACTGCAAGTGCTGGTGCTAACGAACAGAACCTGCAAAATGTGAGCTATTCTCTCGATACCGAATCGATCCCCGCCGATGTGAAAGCGTCGATCACCGGAAATCGACTTACTGTCTCAAGCAATGAAATCGGACGCTACCAATTCAATATCCATGTCACCGATACGGGTCTACCGGCCAAGACCATCACCAAAACGGTCGCTGTAACCATTAGCGAAAAACCGAAACCAAGACCTCCAACCGTGAGGCCTGAGCCACCCAAACCTCCTGTTTTCAATGTTGCTCAGTTGGCTTTCTTTACAAGCACCGTCCAGATTAACGATCGAGTTGAAGTATGGATACACCGCCGGGATCAGGGCCAAATTGTTAAACTCCCGGTGGGCGCTAAAATTGAGATCGGGACGGTTAAAGGCCGAATACACGCGGTAAACCAACGTTACCTCACAATCATAACCGAGGAACAAGAACTCCTAGAAATCAAGGCTGGAAAAGCCCTCAGTACCGCCGTTAACGTCACAGCCCAGGCAGAGGCTTTGCTGTCTCCATAACCTGGGTAATCTAGCGAGATAAGAAAAGCGAGTAACGCTGTCAGAGAGCAGTATTACTCGCTTTTTCTTTGTTTAAAAGGTCAAGGACTTTGTCGGTTATTCCGATTCTAGTGAACATGACGGGTCCTGCGCTTAAGAATCGCCTGCGCATAACCAGTAGGGACGCTGGTTTGGCAAACAATATGGCTAGCCCTATATGACAATTGAGAGACATGGAAATGGAATTCCTATTCAGAAAGTGTATCGGCCAAAGGGTGTTGGCGGTCACGATAATCATGCTTTTTAGCAGCTCGATAGCCTTTGCTCAGACGCAATCAGGAAATACTGCAGTGTTGCAGGTGAAGCACAATCAGGCCCCTGCGTTGGCTACAAGGCTTCAGTCTGTGCTTAAAGATTTTGGTGTTAATGCCCAGGTCACAGCGAATCGTAAAAATAACACTTTAATTGTGAATGGCTCGTATAACGCTCATAAAATTGCTGCCGACTTGCTCCGGACGTTAGATAAACCGCCGGCAACTCAATCCACGCAAACTGCCAAACAGAGCACCTCGAGGGTCGTAGGATACAATGTACCCACCGAATTGCTAACAGAGACCGCTCAAAGGATCCAGGCTGCATTCGCAAGTCAGAAAGAAGTTAAGGTCGTGCCGGACGCCCGAACGGGACAAGTTGTCGTTATAGCCGGCGACCCGGTGCACCAACAAATAGAACAATACCTGCGGACAGTTGGAACCGCTTCGCCAACCACTGTGCAACCCGTTTCAGGTGGCGTTAAGCCCATCCATCAGTTGAAAAGTATTGGCTGGAAGGAATTCGAAGCCTCCATTCAAAACATGATGGGGGGCAAGCTCAATATCAGCACCAACCCAACCGGAGAAGTTGCAAGTATTGCTGTACCGTCGCGATCTGGGAGCGGAGCGTTACTTCAAGTCAATCGACGAACCAACACAATTACCATTCAGGGTGACGAAGTAGCAAGCCAGTCCTGGTTAAAAATCACTCGCCTGTTAGACCAGCCGAAGTCTGGCAAGGAGGAACGCACTGGAATCGTTCCTGTCGAAAAAGCTAGCCCCAACACTGTAAACAAAGCAGTTGCGTTAATTGAGAATGCTGAGAAAGCCGCCGGAGAGAGTGATGCCACCCTACAAAGGACTGGTAACCGCAAAGCGTGGGGGGGTGACCTCGTTAGCTCCATTTTCAACCAGGATACTGTGGCACAAGAGGAGGAAGCTCCTGCCGATCCCGAAGGTAACGAAGAGATAGGAGAGACCCTCCTGCAGATCGAACCGGGGGAAGCCGGCTTAATTGGCCCGGTCCAAATTGAATTTGTAGAAGGCCTTGGCGTCTTTATTATCAAAGGTCATCGTAGTGACGTGGCCCGTGTCATAGAGATCATCGAAGAAATCGAACAACGTACCAGTGAGACTCAGCCCGCAATCGAAATCCACAATCTAAAGCATGTGGATAGCAATGTAATCACTGAACTGATCGAAGAACTTTACGATGATGTCTTTGGGGCCCGAAACAGTAGTGTGAGTATCACGGCACTTGACAAACCAAATGCCCTTCTACTTATCGGTCGCGAAGAGAGTATGTCGGCTATCAAGGATTTGATTGCAAAACTCGATCAGCCAGTCCGGCCAGATACACAGTTTGAGATCTTTGCCCTTAAGCATATGTCGGCCCTTGATGCGGAGCGGCAAATTCGATCCTTCTACACCAACCAGCCGGGCGGTGATGAAGAACAAAGGCCTGGATTGGGCGTCCGTCCTCGTTTGATCGCCGACTACCGAACCAACAGTCTGATTGTTCACGCGGCTCCTCGTGATGTTAAGGAAATTGCTGCTTTACTGGAGCGATTAGACATTGAAGATTCTCCAGCCACGAACCAACTGCGAGTATTTCGACTGAAAAATGCGCTTTCCGCTGACCTTCAGCCGGTCCTGCAGGAGGCCATTACAGGGATTTCAACGAATCAAGGTAACCAAGGGGGCGGCCAACAAGGCAGCACGGCTACGATTAGTCCGCAATCCTCTAAATTGGAAATCCTCACCATTACCAACGGCGGTGAAAGCAAGGTTAACTCCGGTATCCTAGCTGGTGCCTCAGTAACAGCTGATGAGAATGTTAACGCTCTTGTTGTGAGAGCTCCCGCTACAGCCATGCCGTTGATAGAAGAGCTAATTACACAACTGGACCAACTTCCCAACGCCGAAGCCCAAATCAAGGTTTTTCAGGTTGAAAACGGAGACGCGATAAATCTCACACAACTACTTCAGGAGCTATTTGGCCTTCAAGTTACGGCAGGGTCGAATGCAAGCAGTAATGCTTTTAATTCGGCGCTTAGCGCTGGTGCGGGAGGAATCGGTGGGGGAGAGTCTTCGCTTGTTCCACTACGATTTGCGGTAGACCAGCGTACTAACAGTGTGATTGCCTCCGGCTCGGAGACTGATTTAGACATTGTAGAACTTCTTTTAATACGCCTGGATGAGGGTGATATTGAAACACGTCGAAGTGAGGTGATCCGTTTGAAGAATGCCGATGCTTCATCCGTTGGTCAAACCTTGCAGACCTATGTTAATACCCAGCGTCAATTATTGACGCAGTCGTTCAGCCAGCAGACTAGTATTGCTAACTACGAAATAGAAGCGACAGAAGTTGTCGTGGCCTGGGATGTAGCGAGTAATTCGGTCATTATTTCAGCTCACCCGAAGACTTTTGACACGCTTATTTCTCTTGTGGAAGAGCTGGACTTCGAGCCAGCCATGGTGATGATTCAAGTCATCATTGCTGAAGTCGAGCTGAATGATAGTTTCGAAGCTGGTGTCGAACTTGGTCTCCAGGACAGTCTTCTGTTTGATAGAGGTGCCTCAACCAACGGCTTTGCCTGGCACGGACAAACATTAGGCAATGACCCTGGTGCAACTGCCTCTCGGGAAAGCCTTGCAGGTCAGGTCATATCGGGTTTTGGCATGGGACGCAATAGTGCCGCGCTCGGATACGGCGGCCTTGCTGTCAGTGCCGCTAACGAGTCTATCCATATCATGATGAGAGCCTTGCAAGATCGTGGGCGTCTTCAGATATTGAGCAGGCCGCAAATTATGACTTTAGACATGACCGAAGGGTTTGTTCAGGTGGGTTCTGATATTCGACAGATTACAGGAAGCCAGGCAAATCAATTCGGTGGAATTACCAATACCTCCGAACCTGTTTCCATTGGTCTGCTGCTAAATGTTAGACCGCGGGTCACCATCGACGGTCGCATTGTGATGGTCGTCGGCGCCGAAAAATCTGAACTAGGAGAAGCGAGCTCGGGAACGGTAGTAGGTATTAATCCGGACGGGATGGCTGTTATGGCCGCCCCGATTAATAAGACGACCGCGGAAACAGTAGTTAGTGCTCAGGACGGCGAAACCGTCGTCTTCGCCGGCTTGATCACCAAAGACAAAGCCGTCGCCAGGCGTAGCATACCCGTACTCGGGGACCTTCCGGGGATAGGAAACCTTTTCCGGTATGATACCGAAACAGAAAAACGTAAAGAGTTATTGATTATCATGACGCCTCACATCGTACGAGGTGAAGAGGACATTGACCGCATCAAAGCCTTGGAAACGGAACGTATGAGCTGGTTACTATCAGATCTTACCGAAATTCAGGGTGACACGGGCATGAAAGAGGGTCGTGGTTTTTGGGGCGAACCCGGAACGGTAATTTATCCGGACGACGATCCCGCCGGAACCCTTCTAGACCATGCATTCCCTTCATCATCCATGGGTGGTGCTATACAGGAGCGTGATGGAAATCAATTGCAGAGTCGGCATATGTTTCCCCGAACTACTAATCCGCGGGTAATGCAAGGGAGCCCCTATCCCCCTCAACGGCAGTTTGGGACTCCTTCGCAGCCAGGTTATCAACAGCGTGTTGCGCCCGTGCCTCAGGCTCCCGGTGGTGTCAGCGAAAATCCGTATTTACCCGCTTCCAATAGGGGCCTACAGGGCTCCGCCCACCACACTGTCCAGCCGCAACAACCTTATAACGGCCAATTTAGACGCGTGCCCCCCCAAACTACGCAAAACTACACGACACCCATTAGTCGTTAACGTTTATGGATTAGACGTCAACGCTCGAGTAGTATGCCATTTCTTTATCAGGTGTTAAATAATGATATCCCCCCAACCCTTACTCCGATTCGGATTAATCTGTATAGCTTTAACAACAATTGCACTTACGAGTGGATGTAAGAGCCTTTCCAATTCTACCAAAGCATTAGATGATGCGATGCCATGGAATTCTGAACAGGCCGCCAAGCGAAAACACGAAGAGAGCGCCTCCCGAATTGTGGCCATTTGGGCTCATGACGTTCTATCAACACCAACGGGTGGCGCAGTTCAAGGTTTTGGTGGCCGCATGTATTTCTACAATCGAAAACAAGAAGCCGTCGAGGTGGAAGGACAGCTGGTCGTTTACGCGTTTGATGACACAAACAACCCCACGGCCGATCATTCCGATCGTCAACCGAATCGGAAGTATGTCTTCCGTGCCGATCAGCTTTCCTCGCATCTGACAGAATCTGAACTAGGGCCGTCCTACAGTTTCTGGATTCCCTGGCAAAAATTAGGGGGTCATGGCAAGAAGGTAAGCCTGGTACCAGTCTTCATTCCAACTGATGGGAATGTAATTAATGGCTTATTCAGCAAAGTGACTTTGCCCGGCAATTCGCCTAACAACCAAAAACAAAATAACGGAGACAGGCTCGTAAACGCACAGCAGCAACGATCAATGCGTGTTGACACCCTCGAGCGTCATCATACAGATGACGCCATTTACCGCAGAAACACTCAAACAATCAATGTTTCGCCCAGCTTGGCTCGGCATATGGCCGCTGCTCCACAGCAAGTAGTCCGAACTACTAATGCTACCTCGCCAGCTCCCGTTACTATTCCGTCCAGCAGCAACGCTTTACCAAATTACGATGACTACAACGCTCGCCGGCGTCCTACGGGAATAAAAACCACCGTGAATCCATCCGGCTTAAAAACAATCAAGCTTGGACCACCACAGCGTCCCTAACCTAAGTGGTCCAAACAAAAAAGCCCGGATGCGTGAGCAACATCCGGGCTTTTTGCGTTATTGTGCCGTTAACTTATTCGTTATCTTGGGGCGGTTTGTCTGCAATCGCCAAATTGTTATTTACTGAATTGATTCCAGGTTCCAGAAGTACCAGGCGTTCCACTAGAGACTTCTCTCGTTCGGAGACAACTTGGCCCGTCAACGTGGCAGTTGATTTCTCCAGGTCTACCACGACTTTATTAAAACGCGATAAGCCCGGCAGTTTAGTAAGTCGAGTTTGAGCCTTTTGTTTTACATTAGCCACAATAATGGGACGCACTGAAAATTTAACCACAAAAGGAAAGCGTAGGTTAGCCCCCGGTTGTTGCTGTTGTTGGCCCCCAAACATGCCTCCCATCATTCCGCGGCCCATGCCTCCAAAGCCACCCATGCCTCCGAATCCACCCATGCCTCCAAAGCCACCCATACCTCCGCCGCCCATGCTGGCCTCACTTGAAGTCGCGCGGGGATCACCTCCAATCCCGCCGCCCCCAACGAACCCCTGATTGGACGTTTGGCTGGAAATCTCACCGGTGGAAGACACTTGACCGCCTTGTCCGGTTTGCATGTTTTGGTTTCCCACCTGCCCATAAGCGATCGGCGCCCAAACCAAGATAGATGCTGCGGTTAGGAAGTGTTTCACTAGTGTTAACATGTTATTTGCCCTGCTGATGCATATATTTGAGGTCTGCCCTTAAAAAGGCGGCCAACAGAGTCTAGTTCGTCATCAGTGAACCAGCCTGTATAGTCGTAAATACCGTGTTAATCGATTATAAACGTAAATTGAGACGACACCCCTGAATAAACCCAAAACAACGAAAACTCAGGTTAATCGGTATAATTTACCGTCTTGCTGCTTTTTGTTAATTAGCATACCTTACGAAACCTTGTAGCATCCGTGGTGTTTAACAACCTAGTATCTCTAACCCCCTAAAGATTTAAGGCAATCACCTACATGAATTTCAAAATCAAACTTCCATTCGTGGCTTTGTTGTTCTTCACGTTCCTAGCGATACCAAATGTAAAAGCCGAGCGTCCAAGTGCTCCCAAACTTCTTCCGTATAATACAGTTGTTTATTTAAGAGTCGACGATTTCCCGGCACTTGGGGATGACTTTTTAAAAACATCATTTGGGAAAATTCGTAACGATGCTTCCGTTTCACCTTTGGTAGACCGCCTCTACAACGAGTTTATCAATGCGTTTCCTCAGGTCGAGGATGAATTGGGCGTAAGCGTCGAGGAATTAATGGAACTACCAACCGGTGAAGTTGCCCTTAGTTTGGCAGTTACCGATACGGGTCGCCCTATGTTCGCTTTTATTGCCGACGTTGGTGAAAATGTCGATACAGCAATCACTCTTTTGGAACGTGCCGAATTTGAACACATTAACAACGCCGGTGATCTTTCCGAAGAATTGATTGGCGAAACTGAAGTAACGCTTTTTGCTAATCCTGGTGACGATGATGACGTCTACTCTTTTATTAAAGAAGAGACCGTTGTCTTGTGCAGTAGTGAACTGATGGCCACCCATCTAATTAGCGTATGGGAAGGTACTGCCACAGAAGCCGATCGAACACTAGCCGATAATCGTAAATTCACTGACATTATGCGTAACAGCGTAGGTGCTGAAGATTTCCAACCACAGATTAGTTTCTACGCTGATCCGCTTACCCTCGTAAAATCAACCACGCAGGACAACTTCCAGGCACAAGCGGCATTGGCTTTATTACCTACTTTAGGAGTTGATGGTTTCAAGGCGGTCGGAGGTTCCTTGATTGTCGGCCCTCCAGGCTTCGATACGATGGCACATTTCCATCTTTCTCTAGGGAGTCCTCGTCGCGGTGTCTTCAACCTTCTAACACTCGGTGAGGGGGAACTTAACTCGGAAGATTGGGTCAGTAACGAAACTGCAAATTATGGAACCATGTACTGGGATCTGGAAGAGATGTACGGGGAACTGACTAAAGTCGTGGATTCCGTACTTGGAAGCGGATATTTTGAGAATCTTGTTGAAGAAAATGTCAATGTTCCCGCAGGCATCAATCTGCAGGACGACGTGATTGCCCAATTTGGTGGCCGCCTGACCTTTGTCCAGCAAGTTGTGGATCCGGACGTGTTAAACGGTCAGGCCAGCGGTATAGGGTTTAAGCTTAAAGAACCTGAAAAAATGGCCGATTTCCTGGATACGCTTATCGAAGAAAAGGCCGCCTGGATGAGCAAGCAGTCACACAATGGAGTCACCTACTACCAAACTCCCACCGGTCGCCCTGGCGGCCCCGGTTTGCAACCGGATGCACAACTCGATCCAAACCAACCTAACGCACAACCCCCTCGTCCAGGCCCCCCTGGGAATTTCAGAAGGCCAACTCCGACATTTGCGATTGTGGGCGACACACTCCTACTGTCCGACTCAGAACTCATCGTCTTTAAGGCGATCGACACCTATCAAGGTGGAGAGGACCGACTAGCTGATGCAGAAGACTTCAGGCTTGTACTGGATACGGTCAAATCGCAAACAGGAGAGTTCAAGCCTTCCGCCATTACATTCAGTCGCCCGGAAAAGGGATTGGAATTCGTTTACAACCTTGCACTGGGCGAAGACGCTCAATCTGCATTACAGCAGGGTGCCGAGAACAATGATTTCCTTCGCACATTGAACTCCGCTTTTCTTGACCATCCTCTCCCACCGTTTGAGGAAATATCTAAATACATGGCTCCCAGCGGTGGCGTGCTCTTTAACCGGCCCACCGGCTTACATTTTCTGAATTTTTCGCTTAATCCGGAAAACCAATAGTTGTCACCTATTTAGTGCTAAAAGTTACGCCGTTTTTCCCACTGGGATGAGCGGCGTTTTTTATTGCCCCAATGCCGCGCCGCTTGCCTCCCTAAAATTGTGTGGTAAAGTTCTAATAGCTTGTTGAAAGGAGGGCCCTGTAAATTGAATGAACCGGTAAAGAAAACCGTGCTGCTAGTAGATGACGATGCGGACATTTTAGCATCGGTTAGCTACGCTATTGAGCAGGCCGGCTATAACGTGCTAAACGCCAACAATGGAGAAGATGGACTCGCGCTGGCGAAGGCGAATAAACCTGATCTTGTGATCCTCGACATGATGATGCCTAAACGGAGCGGTTTTCTCGTGATTGAATCATTACGAGAAGAATACACAGAGCCCATCCATATCATTATGATGACCGCGAATGAAGGCAATCGTCACCAATCCTACGCCGAACTGCTTGGTGTCGCTGATTATCTGCACAAGCCTGTCGCAATTGACGCTCTTGTCGCGAGAGTCCACGAATTACTTTCTTAACCATTTTTTCGTAACCATTCACTCACTGAGATAGACTCTTCACCATGAATCGCCCACCTCATACACAAAATCTCCCTGAACCATCTGTCATCCCTCAGGAGGGTTGGCACTGTTCTCATTTTTACTATTCTTTCGATCGTGTAGCACTTCAACAGTTTTCAAGCGACGAGCTAACCTTAGCCAAAGAACAGTTCTGCGATGTGCTGGCGAAGAACGAGGACGGCCCTGAGCGGTTACAAATAAGCATTGTTTCCGGCCATAAAGCAGACTTCGGCCTGATGATTATGGATCCCAATCCACTCACGATAGATCGTGCTCACCAAAAACTGCTCAATACCAAACTTGGGGCAACTCTGACAACCACCTACAGCTTCGTTTCCGTCACTGAGATCTCTGAATACGTGCCGACGATCGAGCAATATGCCGCTCGATTAGTCGAAGATGGTGAAGAAGTGGGCAGCCCGACTTATGAAGCTAAGCTCAATGCATATAAGCAGCGTGAGCCCATCATGCGTAAACAGCGTCTGACGCCGGATTTCCCGGTCTGGCCGGCCACCTGCTTCTATCCAATGAATAAAATCCGTATCCCGCACGCAAATTGGTTCATGATGGACCACTCAGAACGCAATAAGCTGATGGCGGACCATGCCCGCAGCGGAATGGCCTTCGCAGGTAAAGTACAACAACTTATCACCACGTCCGTTGGACTCGACGATTGGGAATGGGGCGTAACACTTTGGGCACGAAATCCTGAATATCTAAAAGATATCGTTTACCTTATGCGTTTTGACGAAGCGAGTGCTAAGTACGCTGAATTCGGTCCTTTTTATACCAGCTATATTGCGTCCGCGGAGGAAGTGTTAACGCACTGCGGAATCTAGCCGTACAAACCAACTTTCCGAGATCACTCATCCGATGCTTCAGTGCCAGCTGGGACGTCGTCAGACGAGGGGAGTTTTGGTGGTTGCTTTCCGGTTTCGATGGCCTGAGCCCATTGTTTAACATGGGTCAAAATTTCAGCATTTGAGTCGAGCCGGCGCGGTGTTTTCTTGGTCATCCTTCCCGGCCGCTTTACCATGATCAAACGTACCGGAGTCCTTACTTCAGGCAATCTCGCCGAATTGGCATGATACTCCAAAAAGTTATTATCTTTTGTACTTTCGACAGCAATATCCATCGTTGCCGTCGGGAAGTTGGAGACGCAAATCATGGCGCCATCATCCGCATAATAACGTCTTTCACCTGTCGATGAATCTTTCCAGAAGCCGCTACCGGCAAACACCCACGCATGATCGAGTGTTTTCTTGCTGCGTCCCTTCGTTACCCAATCCTGGGCGAGCGCCGTTTGTACCTTACCCTCGCTATCTTTCCAGACACAAATCACATCAATCACCGAACCGCTTGCCGGTATGTACTCGGGGTCAAATTTCACAGGCTCACCGGTTTTTGCCCCAATTGCCAGGAGCGCAGCATGCACAAACCGCGCCGACGATTTGACGGCAATGACCGATTCATGTTCCTTCGTTCCCGTTGGACATGCGAACATTTCAAGCGGCCCTGCTGTCAAACAAACTTCGCCATCCGCAACGACCCATTTTCGGTTAAGGTCGACCCATAAACCTCCATCGGGTAATAAAGAAAGAACCGAAGCCCCTTTTCCCAGAGCCTTAAACTGCCTTTTTTCCGGACTCTTCGTCACCGCATTACCGTCAGTGGCTACGTTTTGAGCCACCGCAGGAAATGTCAGAAGTGATAAACCCAACAAAGCAAGAATATAGACTCTGTTCATAACAACAAACCTCGTTATCATTTGACACCTATTCAATCTCTACGTACTCGTATACCGTGCCGTCGTCCAGAAATTCGCCGAATGCAAATTCAGACGAATAGTTTTGCCCAAGTAGCGTTCGGTTGCCAAACTCCGTCATCGAACGATATAAGAGCCACTGCTTCTTACCAATCTGAATTCGATAGCCCCTCGCAACGTCCGCTGGCTGTATATTTAATTCTTCGGCAACGGTGAGCTGTCGCCAAGTATAATTCTTTGTCACTTTATTGCGGGATAAAACCAGCAGCAGAGGAGCATAAAGGCCTGCAGAATCTTTTGCCGTCACTTTATAGCTGAGTAAACCATCCTGTTCAGTAAGACTGCCGCACCGACTCCCCACTCGCCATTCCGGCAACGCTAGTGGCAACACCATTCCGATAGGATCTTTGCCCCACAAAAACCCTTCCGAGTGTTCTTCCGACGAATGAAAGCTGACCCCTTCACCAAATCGATAGGACTGTTGGAGTTGAATCGTACCCCGGCAGCCGTCTCCGAGAACAACATCGCCAACCAAAACAAGCTGGTCTTGTTTGGCGAGTAGAAATTGTTTTTGCAGTTTCCAACCGCCGGAAAAACGGATTTCCAACTCTAAATATTCAACATCATCATCGCTTTCCCAGCAAACTTCTTCCCATGCTCCGAGAGGTGTCAACTGCGTTCCGTCAACGACCAGATTAGTTGCGAGGTTGCCCCGGAATACCAGAGTTCCAGCAGATACAAGGTCAACGTATACGTCCTTCTGTTCATGCCGAATATAGAGTTCACAGCGATTTGACTCCCAACCAGATCGCATCACCCCAATTTGCGAGTCGGCCGAATGGATCGTGGCGTCTGGCAAGTGATGATGAGCAATGGGATTTGGGAATTTTCGTTGCGTATAGCCCATATGGGACGCAAGTCGCTTATCAGAGAGATCTCCGCCCAGTTTTAACAATAAGGCCACGAAGGGTTTCGCTAGCTTGATTTCGCCTCCGCCAGCCAAATCACTAATCGCGCGTTTACCATTCGAGCAAAGCAATAGATGGCGAGCGGTCCATTCAAAGGTAGCGATGAAGCCTTTCTTTAATTTGAGATTGATTTGTTTTCGTCTCGAAGCGGCAAAACATCTGGTCCATGTCGCTACGATTGCCGCATACTGAGGAAAATGCCGCGAACCAATGACACCCTCTTCATCAAACAGTACATTCGCTGATTCAGCGAGTAGCGGACCGGCCCCTTTTAACAGTTTACGAACCTCTTTATTATTCGGGCTAAGTTCTGCAAGAACTGCTGGGATCTCAGCTCCCGCAATTAATACGTTCCATGGATTGTTGTGTAGTTCATGCCTGTTGATCACTACTTCTGCGTAAGCAGCGAGTCCTGTGATCCGCTTTTCCCTCGACTTATCACTCTTAGGGCAAGTGTTTAGATCATAGGCAGCTTCTAAGGCACCTAATACAGCACTAGCCGAACAATCCTGCCTTTCTGAATTTTCTTCCCAGCTCCGTTTTGAATCGCCTTGTTCAAGAAGGTAAGCCGGCAATCCCCAATGCAGTGCCTTCGGGAATTTCAGTAGCAGTTCATACATTCCGTCCATCGTTCCCTGCTTAAATGACTTCGAGTTTCTGCACTAACATAGTTGACTTGCTATAAATAGGACGCAATCGACATGGGGGGCTATGTACGTGGGATTCCTTCGAACAAACTACTACCCACCCGGACGATCGTAGCTCCATGCTCAATGGCTATATGATAGTCTCGGCTCATCCCCATCGATAGCTCGCCTAGCTCCACATTATCAGGTTTTGACCTTTCCAGACGTTCCTTAAGTGAACGCAACGATTCGAATTCAGCGGCAGCACCATCCAATCCCGAATGCAACCCTGCCATTGCCATTAACCCGCGAACACGAAGCGAGGATAAACCCGCACATTCCTCGAGTACTGCGTCCATTTCATCGGGCATAAACCCGTGTTTTGCTTCTTCACCGGACACATTTACTTCCAATAGCACATCTTGCACTGCTTGCACTCGGTCTGCCTCTTTATTTATTTCGACCAATAAACGCATACTGTCACCCGCATGGAACAAATGTATGAAAGGCAGCGAACGACGAACCTTATTGCGTTGCAAATGTCCGATCTGATGCCACCGAATTGGTAGAGCATCGAGTGATGACGCCTTATTCCACAACTGCTGAGGACGGTTTTCGCCAAGATCAAACAAGCCAGCTTCTGCGACCATTCGCGTCACCTCGTCACCGAAATACTTACATACCCCAACCAATGTAATATCCGTCGACAGCCGTCCCGACTTCTCGGCACACTCAACAATGGTCTCTCTCACTTTCGCGATATTTTCCGCAATCAACGCCGGACTCATAGCTCAAATCCCCTTTTTATCACTGCAACCACATTCGCCATTTATAGAGCGCTTCGGCGGTTACGCGTTCCACTTCCGGTGACGACGTGAATTCAAACATCATCGGCCCGTTATATCCTGACTTTAAGAGCTCTTGTACCACCTCTGCCCAGGGAACATCTCCATCACAGAGTTCCGTCTCAATCACCCCGTTGTTTGCCTGCTTTACGTGTAGCATCGAGATGTAAGCCTTATCAATCGCGACAACAATTTCCATAATCCGCGACACCTCACGGGCTAACGAAAAGTTTGCCGGATCAAAACAAAGCCAGACATTGCCGCTAAGGCTTTTCTCGCGCACCTCCTGAAAAAGCGGCCAGAAGAAATCCCATGTTTGAAAAGAATGTTCAATCGTAAGTCGAATTCCCTGCTCGTCAAGATCGTCTGCCACCTGAGCGAGACTTTCAACCGTCGCTGCAAAATTCATCTCTGCCGTATCGTTATCGCTGATAACGTCTACCAATCGCAAATGCGCATCGCCATTTCCGCAGGCAAGCGCCACATCCCTACCTAACTGCAGATCACAGGCACTACTATCGAATGGGCCGGCAAAGAATGGGAAACTCATCGCATAATCAAAACGGCAGTTGTGATGGGCCTGAGCAATGGCCTTCCATTCATCAAGGTGCGGATTATGATGTGTCGGCTCTAAATCTCCTAAAGAACCCTGGCGCAATTCAATATCTCGCATCTCTAAATCAGCCGCATGGCCTATCAAATCGCGCAGGCCCACACCATTTTGCAAATAGAAATTCCAGCAATTACTAACGATTCCGGTATTAAGCATCACTTCCTCTTCCTGCCTCTTGTTTTACCATATAAAGCAGGACTTTAAGTTACCATCGGACCCTGACATGCAAATCTCTGACGATAATTCACCACTGGAATTGACTGCCGACCAATTGCGTCAGGATATCGAAATGACGCTGGAGTACCTTGGTCAACACATCACTACACTTGATCAACAACCAGCATGGGCTTTACCTGATCCATCCGCAGCAGGAATTACCCCGCGTGAAAAGATACCTGAACGCGGTCTCCCTCTGGAAGACGTGCTTGATGACCTGTTCAATCAACGGGTTAATCCCAGCTACAATCCGTCCTGTGGAGGCTACCTGGCCTATGTCCCGGGAGGTGGACTGCCTCACGCTGCCATTGCAGATCTAATTAGCGGCATTCTCAATAAATTCATAACCCTGTGGCAGGTTGCACCTGGCTTTGCCAATATTGAGGCTGATGTGGTCGAATGGTTTACCAGTTTGGTTGGGTACCCTCATGGAAGTGGCGGGTACCTTACAACCGGCGGTTCTATGGCGAACTGGTCTGCCATTGTGACCGCCCGACGTACACTTCTAGACGACAATTTTCTTAGCGGAACCATTTACACAACCTCTCAGGCACACCACAGCGTGACCAAAGCAGCGGTTCTCGCAGGATTTCCTGAGCAAAACATCCGTCAAGTCGATACTGTCAATCTAGCTCTTTCGGTCCTACACCTCGAAGAGTTGATTGAGGAAGATCGAAACAAAGGCCTAAGACCGTTCTTAGTTGTTGCTAATGCCGGTACCACTAATACCGGAACAGTGGATCCGCTCGTAGAAATCTCCCGAATCTGTAAACAATCAGAAATGTGGCTACATACAGATGCGGCTTATGGCGGATTTTTCATGTTCACCGAACGAGGGAAGCAAATCCTGCATGGTTTAGCGTTATCAGATTCGATTACACTAGACCCTCACAAGGGACTCTTCCTTCCCTATGGGACCGGATGCTTACTGGTAAAGGATGTATCAAATTTAGAGTCGGCTCATAAGGTATCCGCGAAATACCTGCCTCCTTTTCAGGACCATGACCATCACGTTGATTTTTGCGGTTTGTCCCCTGAGTTGTCACGCGATTTTCGTGGCCTTCGTATCTGGCTGCCATTTAAACTGTTTGGATCCCCTGTCTTTGGTAGCTATTTGGATGAGAAATTAGATCTTTGCAACCTTGCATATCAGGAAATCTCCAGACTGGAGAATATTGAGATACTGGCCGCGCCGACTCTGTCAACCTTTGCGTTCCGCTACAATCCTATAGCAAACAACCTGTCTGACGGCGAGTTGAATGAGCTCAATCAGCATTTCCTGACCGAACTTAATTCCTCGAAGCGATTTCTTCTCTCCTCCACCTATCTAGACGATGTATTCACCATTCGAATTTGCGTTCTCTCTTTCCGGACGCATGCAACGCACATCAACAACTGTATTGCGGAAGTCCTCCGGGTGGTAGAACAATTCGATAACGCCTAACTCACCAATCCGTTACAATATTGGATTACTTGTAAATCCTTTCTGGAGCATCCCGTCATGTCAGAATACGAAACAACGGAAGAAGCACCATCGCGTAAATGGTATCAGGCCATCGGGCCAGGTATTATCACGGCCTGTGTCGTCATCGGACCCGGAAGTATTCTCACAAGCAACAAGATCGGTGCGGGCAATGAATTTAGCATGATCTGGATCGTCGTCGTTGCGTGCATCTTTATGATGTTCTTCATGAGCATGGGAGCTCGCATTGGTGTTGTTGCGAAATCTTCTCCTGCGGATCTGATTCGCCAGCATCTCGGAGGGACTTTAGGAAAGGCTCTCGCCATCATCGTCGGCTTATGCGTTTTTTGCATCTCCACGGCATTCCAGTTCGGTAATAATCTAGGGGTACAATCTGCCTTTAATGTCTATTTGGACAAAGGCATTACCATCTATCTCGTCATTGGCTTCAATGCCCTGTCGATTTCATTCTTGTTTGCATTTAAAGACTTCTACAAAGCGCTCGAAAAAGTCATGATGGTTTTTGTGGGACTCATGCTTCTTTGTTTTGCCATCAATTTAGTGGCTGCAAAACCAAATATCGGGTCACTAGCGAAAGGGTTTCTACCTCTCGATGCCGAAATCAGTCTGGATACGCTCGGCTTGATCGGTACAACGTTCGTCGTCGCAGCAGCCTATTTTCAGTGTTACCTGGCCCGGCAAAAGGGATGGTCTATTAGTGAGCTTAAAAACGGTCTCGTTGACGCTCGGGTGGGATCGGTGATCATGGCTACTCTCACCATTATGCTGATGGCTACTGCCGGGACCGTACTGGTCGGAGAGACTCTCAATAGTGTCGAAGATGTTGCGGCAGGTCTTGAGCCTGCTTTCGGTCAAACCGGGAAAATGCTGTTTTGCATTGGGTTGTTTTCGGCAGCCTATTCCTCTTTTCTAGTCAATTCAATGATAGCAGGCTTTATCCTTTCAGACGGTCTCAAATTAGGAGCAACGGCTGGAGAGAAAGGCCCAAAGATAATTACCACTCTCGTATTACTTACTGGGATGGTGGTTGCCTTGGCCGTCGTCTTAATGGACTTCGAAACGGTTCCTGTTGTGGTATTCGCTCAAGCTGTTACGGTTATTGGAAATCCATTACTCGCCGCGGTGCTTTTGTGGATGACTAACAGCAAGAAGATTATGGGAGACAGGACTAACGGTCCGATCACTAACATTGTAGGTTTTCTCGGCATCATCATATTACTAGTAATGGCTTATCGCACTGCGTTTGTTGTTATTCCGTCAAAATTAAACCCGCCCCAGGTAACAGCCGTGATCGAACTGGTTGAACCATCGCATCTATCACCGAACCAACCCCCTACCACTTAGACTCACCAACAACTGAAAATAAATCATGGAATTAACACCTGAAGACGAACTACTAATACTCAACGAGAAGCTACTTGAAGCGATCGACACCAACGATTACGAAACCTACACGGAATTATGTGACGTTAATCTCAGCGCATTCGAGCCAGAGGCAATGGGACAACTGGTTGAAGGGCTTCCGTTTCACGCATTCTACCTGTTGCGTGAAGCGTCCAGTGCCAGCAAACAATCAACCATCTGCTCCCCACGTGTTCGCATGCTTGGAGATGATGCTGCTGTCGTTACCTTTGTTCGGCTTTCGCAAAAATCTTCACCTGAGTCGGGCGACTCAGTCGCCAGCTGTGAAGAAACCCGCATTTGGCAAAGAATCGATGGGAATTGGAAGCATGTTCATTTCCACCGGAGTTTTGCCGGTAGCATCGAGTTAGGTTAATCGACCTAATACTATGCCTAAAGCTGTCCGACGCAAACGCACGCCTCCACGGTGGAATCGACTTAATCGGGAAATCGATGCCTGCCAGAAGTGTCCCCGCCTTATTGATTATTGCCGGGAAGTGGCCCATGTAAAACGGCGGGCCTACATCCATGAAACCTACTGGGGCGGCCCTGTTTCAAACTTCGGGGATCCTTATGCCGAGTTGTTACTCGTAGGCTTAGCGCCCGGAGCACACGGCGCTAACCGCACCGGAAGGATGTTTACTGGAGACCGTAGTGGGGACTGGCTGTATAAAGCATTGTACAAAGCTGGATTCGCAAACCAAGAAAAATCGACCCATCTTCAAGACGGTTTGCAACTGACCGGATGTGCGATCACTAATATCTGCCACTGTGCACCACCTCAGAACAAGCCTACCAGAGACGAAGTCTTAACTTGCCAGCCATGGTTTGAACAGCTTGTAGCCCAACTACCTATTAAGGTTTTTCTGGCCTTCGGACAGATAGCCTGGCGCGGCGTGATCGACTTCATGAAGGATACTGACGTTTATTCGGGACCTATCCCAAAATTCGGACACGGCCATTCATTTAACTTTGCAGACGGCCGCATTTTATTAGGAAGCTATCATCCCAGCCAACAGAACACATTCACAGGTAGACTCACCGAATCGATGTTTAATTCTATCTTTCGTAAAGCAAATCGGCTTCTAGACAGGCATTAAAGAAATCATTTTTCGGTACAATAAGGTTTTCAACCATTAGTTAAGAGGTGCATTAATGCCTCCTTTCATGAAAAGTCATCGCCAACTTGCCTGTCTACTTATCGCAAGTCTCTTTGTCCTTCAAGACCGCCTACTGGACGCACAGGAAATACAAACATCTAAAACTGTCGAACAGCTGGCCGCTAGCATCAAGCCCTCTTTAGTCACAATTTCCACGATGGGCAGAGACGGTAAATATCAGGGTGTCGGTACCGGTTTTGTTGTCGATCAAGAGGGCCTCATCGTAACGAACCTTCATGTCATCGGGGATTCACGTGAATTTCGTGTCGAAACAGCGTCTCGTGAAGAACTTAAAGTCGTCGGTATCCACGCATCCGATCGGGTTATGGATCTTGCCATTATTCAGGTGGAGGCTAGCGACTTAACAGCGTTACCTATGGGCGATATTAATTCCTTAGCACAGGGAGCACCGATTATCGTGATGGGCAACCCACATGGACTACGAAATAGTGTCGTCTCTGGTATCAACTCCGGTGTTCGCGAGATCGATGGCCGCAAAATGATGCAATTGGCAATCCCCATCGAGCCGGGCAACTCCGGCGGGCCTGTGCTTGATATGCAGGGTAACGTACACGGGATCGTCACGATGAAGTCTCTTGTAACTGCAAATCTTGGGTTCGCCGTCGATATTGCCCCGCTAAAAGCGCTCCTGGACTCTCCTAACCCCGTCAGTATCGACAAATGGCTAACGATCGGGTCACTCGACCCCCGTGACTGGGAGCCCGTATTTGGGCCTCATTGGAAGCAACGTGGAGGACGTATTCTTGCGGGCGGTTCTGGCGCAGGATTTGCTGGACGTTCTCTTTGCCTCTACCAAGGAGAAGTTCCAGAAATTCCGTACGAGATTCAGGTGCGAGTCAAGCTCGACGATGAAAAGGGAGCTGCCGGACTGATCTTCTTTGCCGACGGTCGGAACAAGCATTATGGATTCTACCCGACGAACAATAAAATTCGCTTCACACTGTTTGAAGGTTCCTCCGTTTTCACCTGGACCGTTCTCTACGACCAGCCATCGGAAGCTTATCGGTCCGGCGAATTCAACACCCTTAAAGTTCGCATTGAGGAAGACCATTTTAAGATGTTCGTTAACGGAGAGCAGGTACTCGAATCCGCCAACCGCAATCTTACTTCCGGCAAACCCGGCTTAGCAAAATTCCGGGACACTTCCGCCGATTTTCGTAATTTTGTCGTCGCCAAAGAAATCGACCATTCCACACTGAGTGACGAGGCCAAACAACGGATCACTGCTGCCATTTCCGAGGTTCCCCCAATTGCAGATTTGAAACCGGGAAGCCTAGCTCCATTTCTCGACACGCCTCAATTGTCGCGAACCATCGTCCAGCAAGAAACGAGGCGCCTCGAGGATAAACTCGCCGAACTAAAGAAGCTGGACGCTGACATCCATACAAATGCCGTTGCCAAAGAACTGGGAGATTACTTTGCGGCCTATGAAAAACGCCTTTCAGAAACCGAAGAAAAAGCCAAGGTATCTATCGATCTGTTAAAGGCCTCTCTAATTATCGCCTCGGTAGACGAAGAAGAAATCAATATCCCGGCTTACCTGCGTCAAGTCGACCGTATGGTTAAAGATATTCAGGCAACACTTGCAGAGGATTGTAACCCTGCTGATATTCGCAACGCATTAAATAGATACCTCTATGAAGATAATGGCTTTCACGGGGCCCGATTTGACTACTATCACCGCGCGAACAGTTATATGAACCGACTGTTAGACGACCGAGAGGGCCTGCCTATCACCCTCTCAATCCTCTACATGGAACTAGGAACCCGGCTGGGCTTAGACATCGAAGGAGTCGGAATCCCTGGACACTTCATTGTACGACAACTGATCGATGGGAAACCGGTATTTTTGGATCCCTTTGATGACGCCCGAATCCTTAACCTAGATGAAGTCAAAGCACTGGCAACCAATGGTCGCCCCGCACTGTTTCAGGATCGTTTTCTGGAAACGGCCTCCGCTAAAACTATTCTCATGCGAATGTTAAATAACCTGCTGGGACTAGCGCAGGACGAAGAGGATAAGGAATCCATGTTGCGATACCTTGAAGTTCTGATGGCACTGGACGAGACTCACGTACAAAACAGAGGGATGCGAGCCATCATCCGATTTGAGACGGGACGAAAACAGGCGGCCGTGGATGACCTCGACTACTTCCTGGATACCCGACCCAACGAATTGGACCTTGACCAGATCCAACGCATGCGAGATTACTTTAATCGCTAAGAAAAAACGACTGCCTGTTTCGGCGTTGGAAACAAGCAGTCGCTCGGATTCTTTAACTTCGAAAAGTGGTCTATTTTTCAACCGCGATTGCAAAGTCACCTCGAGTATCACGCCACAAACAGTGGATATGACTGGCAGGATTTCCAGCCGCGTCTGGTTGAGTATTTACAAACTCAATCAGAAAGGTCGGTCCTTGCACTCGGTAATAATGCCCAACACCTGGCTTGGTAGCACCAGCCCAGCAGAATTTAACCTTACCCCAACCAGCCTCTTTGATATCTGACAGACGTTTCGCTGCAATATCCGGAGCCATACTACGTGTGTATGTCATGATTAGTTGACGCAGCATCTTCTTTTGCTCTTCTTCAAGCTCACGAATCAAAATACCTTCTGCGGGTGTTTGTGGAGGCTGAGCCTGTCCTGCATTGCGGACTTCCTTAGGAGCCGTTTCTGCGATGATAGCCGTCTTCTTTTGCTCATCAGTTAATGAATTTACTAAGTCAAAACCAAGTGTTTCCTCATTGTCCAGAACGCGAGCACCTTTCTCAAAGCCTGCCAGATCTGCTGGTACGATGGTTGGGTTCGAGCACATGACCTGTGGCGTCGACGAAATAACCACATTATTCTCAATCACAAAGTTAAGAGACATGTGATGACCTTCGATACTCACACCCCATTTCCCATCTTTCGATGGTTTTCCAAAAAGAGTGTAGTAATAAAGTTCGGTATCACGAGGAAAGCGTCCCGGACTCGCCTTTTCCAATTCATGGAGCACACCTTCCAACTTCATAATATTCGTGAACTTCTTGTAGCCCAGAAAACTTAGCCCTGCCCTCAAAATTTGGCTAGCAGCTTTTCTTTGTTTGGGATTCATGTCTTTGACGACCAGTCCCTTGCGACTGTCTTTGGGAATGAAGTGCCACGCTACTCGTTCGCTATTGTCATAGTCCATCACTGCAAGTTTCTTTTCCGCATCACTCAACGTCCCAAGAAACCCATCAGCTGCTGCCAGGAATGCCTCGCCCGCTGGAGGGCGTTCTTTCTGGAGTCCCAACGTCGCCAATGCAGTTGTTAGTACCAATACACTTAAAATTCTTACCTTTCCGGCCTTCATCAATTAATCCTCTTTGAAATAAAATGGGCTTTAGGTTGTTGTTACCCTTATAGTCTAAGCCCTCCAACTTACCATTACTACAACAGGTTACAGATATACGGTTGCGAATCTCCTAAGATGCTCTCCTCCTATTTCCAATTAACTTGCCAGAATTGCAAGACGCAACGCATCCTGTCCGAGGTTGAAATGCATCAGCAACTAAATCGTGTGGGTAAGCTCTTAAAACAATCCGTGCCTGAAACAGAGGTCATGCTAGAACTTTTTAGAACGACAACAGAGACGGCCAAGTGTAAGGACTGCGGCAAGGGCACTGTCAGCATTTCACGCATGTCAGACGAATTCGACGATCTGGCCACTCGCCGATGTAACGTCTGTAATCAAGACATTAATCCGGAACGCGTGGAAATCTTTCCGGCGGTCGAAACATGCACCGCGTGTGCTGATAAAATAACTTCTGAAAAATCAGAAGATGACTACTGTGCTCGTTGCGGCGAACGAATGTCGTTGGTCACGACTAACCGTAGGGGAATCACTCAGTATGTGTCACGTTGTAACGGGTGTGGATATGAAAATTAAACGAACTCTTTTTGGCATACTGCTACTGCATTCATTACTAATAGGATGTTCTCACACCGAAACAGAATATGAATCAACTCCCATTGAAATGGTAGAGGCAGCGGAAGTCATCCGCAACGCACTAATGAGTCCGGAGACGACGACAATTCACATTGAACAACACCCTATTAGCGATCAGGAGCTCGAGCTTTTGCGGGACAATCCTAACGTCACTAATCTGTTATTAGACGAAAGTGAAATCACAGATCGCGGTATCGCTACCATTGCCACGATGCCGAACATGATTCATCTGCGTGTGCGTAGTAAAGTCACGGATGAATGTATTGATGACTTATTAAGCATTGAGTCACTAAAGGTATTAAACCTTCCCTATGCAGACTTCACCGATCAAGGTTTACAGCGACTGGCAGATCATCCCCGTATTGAACTGTTACGCATTCGAAGTCCCCGCGTCACCGATGCGTCGATGCTCGCGATCGCTGAAATGGAGAATCTGGCATTTCTGCATTTCATCGAAATACCGATTACCGACGTGGGATTAAAAGCCTTCTATTCGAGTGAGCAGTTACAGTCACTCTATTTAGATAATTGTGGCGTAACAAACGACGGTCTATCAGAACTTCTCAAACACCAGCCCGAGATCCACCTCCACGTAAACCAGGCACATTTGGACAACGACCCTAACAAAGCCTCCCACGATCACTAAGAACATTTGGAGTCAATACGTGACTTTGAGAGCATCGTAGAGTTCAGACATGGCTGCTATTGATTGAGGACACCCCTGCATCGAATAGATATGAATCAGGTTCGCTATGACTCGAGCTACCCACTGACGATTCGTCGCCGAAGGAAGCCGATCGACCGGAACGACCTCGCGCTGGCCTGTTGTTAAAGCAACGCGATCTGCCAGTTCTTCAGAATTCAGTACATCGCCGCCGAAAAACGGGTCGACGATCATCAAATCCTCTCCCACGCGGAGACGTGCCAGAAAATGCCCCGGACTGCTGATTCCATCAACCTCCAGTCCAATTCGTTCCGCTACTAGCTTGTAGATAATTGTAAGAGTGATGGGCAGTCCCTGTTTCGACTCCAGGACATACGGCAAGAAACTATTGCGGGGATTGAAATAGTTGTTGGCATCACCATGAAATCCCAGCTCATCGAAAAGAACATGATGAAGATGCGCAGCCAAAGCTCTTGGGTTGCCGCTGGAGACGCGGGACAAAATACGAGCCGCGATTTCATCAATTTCGAGTTGTACCGTTCGGACTTCTGTATTTGGAAGAAAATGCATGGAGACGGCAACCACGGCATTAAGCAGACCATGACTCTCATCCAAGTGCTCTATTTCATGGCAAAAGGTCCGGTAGGCTTCGCTACGGCAATGAACGGGGACATCCATAATCGAACTCGGCATAATTTCTTACGAAAACCCGCGACTCCCAGAGTCACTAAGGGGTCTATTTTTGAAAATAACGGATAGCTATGGCCGAAGTCAAATTTTTAGAACATATTTTCCTGTGAGCTTACCCATTACCTCTAACAGTTATCAATCTCTCAACGTCGCGGGGGCACTTGAGATCTAATACAACCCCCTGTTTCGCTAAGTAAACTCCGGGATACCTTTAAAGTCTGCTGCCGTTCACCTAAATGCTACTTAACAATTACGGCTATAATCACTATTATCAGCTAACGTACCAACCCGATTTCCTAGTTCTAACTGAGACCCCCAAATTGTCCACCGGATTCCAAGATGACGCCAAAGAAGAAATCCGCCAAAAGGTGGACATTGTCGACTTAGTTGGTCAATCCATCAGTCTGGAACGACGAGGTAAGCTGTTTCTGGGCCGCTGTCCATGGCACACCGATAATCGTCCCAGCCTCCAGGTAGATCCAAATAGACAAACCTGGAAATGCTGGCCCTGCAATTTAGGCGGCGATATTTTCAGTTTTATCATGCAACGTGAAGGGGTAGAATTCCGCGAAGCCCTGGAGATACTCGCCGATATTGCCGGCGTCGAACTCAAGAACTCAAACCGCCCAAAGGCCGAACCTGGTAGTCCGGATGATAAACGGACATTATTCAGAGCCGCCGGCTGGGCCGCGGAACTTTTCCACCATCACCTTCTCCATTCGCCGGAGGCAGATACGGCGCGGCAATATCTGCAAGACCGAGGAATTACCGGCGACAGCATTCGAAAATACAAAGTCGGGTATACTCCCAACGACTGGGAGTTTCTCCTACGTGAATCCGGAAGAACTGAGTTTTCACCCCAAGTCCTACATGCGTGTGCCCTGTTAGGCTACAGCGAGAGCCGAAAGAAACACTACGATTTCTTCCGCGGCCGAATTATGTTTCCCATCCACGATACTCGTGATCGGACAGTAGCTTTCGGAGGTCGAATCCTGCCGCAATTTGCGGGTGACAAAAATGCCAAGTATGTGAATTCACCCGAAACAAAGATCTTCTCCAAAAGCGATAACCTCTACGGGATCGATGTTGCTATTGACGCGATTCGCAAAGGTGGCAAAGTCCTCGTCATGGAGGGTTATACCGATGTGATTATGGCCAGCCAATACGGGCTTTCCAACGTTGTTGCCGTATTAGGCACCGCTATCAATGAGGTCCATGTTCGCAACCTTAAAAGGCTCGCTGATATAGTAACACTTGTCCTTGACGGCGACGATGCCGGCAAGAAACGGGCCAACGAAGTTTTGGAATACTTTGTTAAAGGTCAACTCGATTTACGTGTGCTCACCCTACCTGAAGGCCTTGATCCCTGCGACTTCCTCCAGACTTACGGTACCGAATCGTTTCTTGAATTAATCGACAAAGCCGCGGATGCACTCCAACACAAATTAGATGTTGAGTTGGCGAATGTCGATCCTTTACGTGATACCCATGCCGCGAATGCAGCTCTGCAGAACATTCTAAAGACGATCGCCTTAGTTTCAGCTGACCAAGTCGCGACCGATGTCGCAACCCGACAACGGGAGCAATTGATCCTTGGGCGACTTTCCCGCACTTTTTCTCTCGAACTTAGTGAAATTCACAATCAACTGGTGACCATTAGAAATCAGGCGGCGGCGAAAACAGCAAGCCATTTTGATGAAGTACCACAACATCCAACGCCACGTCAACGAGTACGACTAACGCCGATGGAAACCGAATTGTTGGAACTGTTAACCGAACGCCCAGACCTCGCACCGGGTGCCGCGCGCGAAATTTATGTTGACGACCTTGCCTCCGGAGCCATGAAGTATATATACGGAATTTACACAAATCGTGTCCTCGAGGGGCTCTCCACAAATTTTGAACAAATATTATTAGAAATTGAGGACCCGCAACTCAAATTCGTATTGGTCGATGCAGCAGAAAACGCTAAAAACAAGGCCAGCAAATCGCAACTTACCCCGGAACAACGTTTAGATTCGTTGATTAATTCGATTTCCAAACAAATCCGCGATGGCGAACGTCGCGAGTTAATGAGGAGAATCGAAAATAAAGAAGTATCCGCTGAAGAAGAGGCGGATTTACTTCAACAGTTGATCGATCAGGAACGTGAAGACCAGGGACTAACGTAATCCCAGGGATGGGACCATCCTTCAGTGTCACTGTAACAACAGTGAGATATGAAGCGTGAGATGGAGCGTATGACACGCAGGAGGGCATAACACGTGGAGTTTTTCGAAGAAGAACTTGAATTATTAGTCGTTAAAGGAAAAACACAGGGTTACCTGACCTTTGATGAGATCAACGAGATACTACCCGACGATGAGTTTGAACCTGAAAAGGTTGATGAACTACTCATCCAACTGGAAGACAAAGGCATCAAAATCCTTGATGAAAGGCCCACTGCGGTCGATACTCAAAAACCGGCGGCCAAAGTTGCTCGGCCAAAATTGACGAAGGCACCCGCTGCGGAAATCCCAGCGATGTCGACGACCGGTATGCCTAAGTTAAGCGACGATCCCATTCGCCTTTATCTTGCCCAAATGTCTGAAATCCCACTGCTGACACGGGACGAAGAAATTGGACTGGCCAAAAAAATTGAACGCGCCCGACGAAAATTTCGCCGCAGTGTTCTCTGTTGCGACTACGCCCTGCGAACTACGTTTGAAACGCTAAAACGAGTCCACGAAGGCGAGCTACCTTTCGATCGAACGATTAAGATTTCTCTAACCGAGAGACTCAGCAAAGAACAAATTCAGGCGCGAATGCCTCACAATCTCAAAACACTTGGCTGCCTACTTGATAGTAATCACAAAGCCTTCAAAACCTTGCTTTCAAAAGCAAGTTCCAAGCAGGAAAAAACTGACGCCCGCCTTCACTTCCTGCGCGGTCGTCAAAAGGCCGTCTGTCTTGTGGAAGAACTAAGTCTGCGAACCCGTCGTATACTCCCTCTTATGAAGCAGATGGCGAATTTTGCCGACCGTATGGAATTCCTCCAATGTGAAATCGGCCAATTAAAAGGCCAGCGAACCAATACTGCTAAACATCAACGTACCAATCTCAAACGCGAATTACGGGATCTGATGATTCTGACTCAGGAAACGCCTAGTAGCCTCCGTCGTCGATGCTTAGAAATCAAACGCAAGTTTGAATATTACGACGAAGTCAAGCAGGAACTTTCCAGTGGAAATCTTCGGTTAGTTGTCTCCATTGCCAAAAAATACCGTAACCGAGGACTGAGTTTCCTTGACCTCATCCAAGAGGGAAACACGGGCCTTATGAGAGCGGTCGACAAATACGAATATCGTCGGGGTTTCAAGTTCTCGACCTACGCAACCTGGTGGATTCGGCAGGCCATTACGAGGGCTATCGCCGATCAGGGCCGTACCATCCGCATCCCGGTCCATATGATCGACATCCTATCCAAGCTACGCAATCTACAAAAACAAATGCTACAGGAACTTGGCCGTCATCCATCTTTCGACGAGATGGCCAAGCGATCCGGCTTGGAAATTGATGAAGTTCGCCGCATTATGGACATTGGTCGACACCCGGTTTCCCTCGACAAACCAGTCGGCGACGGTGAAGACAACAGCTTCGGGGAATTTGTGGAGGACGCAGGGAGCGACAATCCGGTTCGAGCCGCTAGTAATGGACTACTACGAAATAAAATTGAAGGCCTGCTTAAAACGCTGACATATAGGGAACGGGAGATTATTCGGTTGCGCTATGGACTTGGGGATGGCTACACATATACCCTGGAAGAGGTCGGGCGGATCTTCAAAGTAACCCGCGAACGTGTCCGGCAAATCGAAGCCAAAGCAGTTCGTAAGCTTCAAAACCCTGTAAGAAGCGGCCAACTGGAGGGTTTTCTTTCAGAGGCCTCGAACTAGACTTTTCGCCTGATTCCTGACCAACCGAAACCGTCGCCACTATGGTGACGGTTTTTTTGTTATATTTAAGAACACCAATCTGGATAATACTAGTTGTACGCAAATGGAGTTCGTTTCAATGACGGCCGTTCTAAATGTTTTACGGGATCTTCACCGCATCCATCAACAACTCGCGGACATACGAGGCCAACTGGAACGGTGCCCAAAATTGGTCAAAACAGCAAAGGCCAAAGTGCAGCAATCCGAAGCTTCCCTCCATGCACAAAAACAACAAATCCAAACACTGCACTTAGCTGCTAAAGAACAAGAACTCGTCCTCGAAGAACGCGCAGCTAAAATTGCCGACCGCCAGGCCCGACTCAAAGAATGTGCATCAAATAAAGAGTACCAAACACTCAAAGGTGAAATCCAGACCGAAGAAGAAGCCAACAACGAGTTGTCGGACACGATTCTCTTAGCCTACGAAGCAATTGACCAACAACAATTGCTGGCTTCTGAGTTAGAAACCAATGTGGTGGAGGCAACGCAAGTTTATGATACGACCGCAACTCAGATTAGCGAGCGCGAGGCATCCTTAAAAATAGACCTCGACCGCGTCGAGACAGAACTTAACTCCACTGAAGTAGATTTGCCTTCTGAGTTTGTGAGCGAATATAAGCGGATTGTAACGGCACGCGGCGCGGACGCGCTCGCCGGAGTTAGCGACAACTGTTGTGGAAACTGCTATCGACAAATCACTGCTCAAATGATGAATGACGTATTAACCGGTAAACTCACAATCTGCGGCAGTTGCGGAGCCATCCTGTATCCGGACGATTAACCTGACGACTGCTCTCTTTACACTTAGACGGTTATGAATCAAAATAAAGTCTAATAGTTCAACAGCATACGACTCCCACTGCAAACAGGGGTCGTTTTTGCTTGTATTAAATTAGAAACCCAACGCGAAGGAACAAGGTGCACCATGGGTGGTAGCATCCCAATGACACGTGATGCGTACGATCGCAAACGTGAAGAAGTCGAACACATGGAAAAGGTCCGAATGCCGGAGATAGCTGAGAAAATAGCAGCTGCACGGGAAGAAGGTGACCTAAAAGAGAATGCTGAATACCACGCCCAACGGGAAGCTCAGGGTATGTTGCAGGCAAAAATCAATCAAATCAAGGGAGACCTGGCTCGGGCTCAAATCATAGACACTTCTAATATTCCGAAAGATGAAGTAGCTTTCGGGGCGACTGTCAAAGTGCTGGACATGGACTTCGATGACGAAGAAGAAATGACGCTGGTCGGCTCTGGCGACGAGGATTACGACGCCGGTAAATACCTCATCACCAGCCCCATTGGCCAAGGCCTGCTTGGTCGTAAAGTTGGTGATGAAGTAGAGATTGAAGTCCCTAGCGGTACGCTCAAATTCCGGGTTCTCGAAATACGATACGAGTAAAACACTCGTTTTCTATTTGAGATGCATACCGGTAGACTGGCTCATGTCATCAACTAACATCGAGACCTTAGCAGAGACCATTCAGACGGCTCGTCATATCGTCGCCTTTACTGGTGCGGGAATGAGCACCGATAGCGGAATCCCGGATTTCAGATCTCCGGGCGGCAAATGGACCCAAGTTAAGCCTGTCATGTTCCAGGATTTCATTAGCGACCACGAGTCCCGATATGAATACTGGCGGCAAAAAAGTGAAGGGTTCGAAGAGTTTGGAACTGCCGAACCCAACGCTGGACACCGAATGCTCGCTACTTGGGAAAAAGAACGAGGGTTAAGTGGAATCGTAACGCAAAACATCGATGGCTTACACCAGGCTGCCGGAAGCAAATCGGTCATCGAGATCCACGGTACCGCACGGGAAGTTCAATGCTTACGCTGCGGGTTCCGTGATAAGGCTGACGACTATTGCAAATACTTTCTGCGAGAGCAGAAAGTGCCCGCCTGCCCCGCCTGTAATGCAGGACTCCTTAAGCACGCTACCATTTCGTTCGGACAACCACTTGAGGCAAGTGTTTTGAAAGCTGCAACCGCATTGGTTCGTACTGCAGATCTCATGCTTGTCATGGGCACCTCGTTAGTGGTGGAACCTGCGGCTTCGCTGCCAGTCACGGCAAAACAATACGGAGCCAAACTCGTCATTGTGAATCGTGATGCCACCCAGCACGACTCGTTTGCAGATTTGGTCATCCGGGACAATATCGCCAAGACGCTAACGGCCATCGAAGCTATGTTGAGCTAAATCCGGTGGCGACTAAATGTGATGTTGAATCGCATGCTGTAAATTCGTACCATCAGGAATGAATAAGCTCTTTTATTTAACTTTCGGTTTTTGCTTACCATGATCCACTCCGACGGACAATTCATTATTCGGGAAGCTACCAAGGATGACCTTACTGACATCCAACAGTTGTTAAATCCGTTTGTGGAGCAGCACCTTTTGTTGCCTCGCACCCCGGACGACCTTGCTGGCCTACTGCAGTATGCATTTACAGCGACCGTCGCTGGTCAGCTAATAGGTTTTGCTGCCATCGAAATATACTCACAGAAACTCGCAGAAATACAGTGTTTGGCAGTCGACACTGCGTTTCACGGACAAGGTATCGGGAAGCAACTTGTAGCGAATTGTGTCAACCTCGCAAAGCAACACAACATTCTGGAAGTAATGGCAATTTCCGCCTCTGATGAATTTCTTAAACAGTGTGGTTTCGATTACTCACTGCCAGATCAAAAAAGAGCTCTTTTCTATCCAACTGACAGGCCTAATAACGACGAAGAGTCGAGTATTTAGGTGCCTCGAGCCTTTCTGTTTTCTATAATAACTTCGTCGTCGTGTAATTTCAGATGGAGTCAAAAACATGGATCGTCGTGGTTTTCTAGGATCTTCCGCTGTTAGCGGATTCGCAGCCAGCCGCGTTGCACTCTATGAACGCCGGCTAGAAGCTCGGAGCGTTGGCCCCAACGATCGCATTCGGATTGGGATGGTTGGTACCCATGGTCGCGCGGGGGCATTGATGCGTGTCTTCGCCGGCCAGGGCGACGTCGACGTCGTGGCACTTGCTGATGTCGACCGTCGTTATCACGAAGCAGCCGTTGAAACTGTGAAGAATATAGCCGGCAACACGCCGAAAGTCTTTACCGACTTTCGTCACATCACCGATGACACCACCATCGATGCCGTCGTTGTTGGTACACCAGACCACTGGCATGCAATCCCAACCATTCTGGCCTGTCAGGCAGGTCAAGACGTCTATGTCGAAAAACCCGATGGGCATAACATCCTTGAAGGCCAAACCATGGTGAGGGCGATGCGTAAATACAAACGAATCGTTCAGATGGGTACACAGGCACGAACGAGTGAGCATTTCCAATCCGCTATTGACTGGATTAGGGACGGACATCTAGGCAAGGTCTTAGTGGCCAAAGCTTGGGAGTCAGCCAAACAGGGAAGCATCGGCAAACCGGCAGACTCTTCCCCTCCCGAAGGTGTCGACTACGACTTTTGGCTTGGCCCTGCACCCAATCGCGCCTTTAATCCTCGTCGTTTTCATGGACACTGGCGTTGGTTCTTTGATTATGGAACTGGCGACTTGGGTAACGATGGGGTACACCGTATTGATATCGCCCGATGGGCCCTTGATACTGCAGGTCGAGCTCAGGGCATGGAACCCCTCTACATGCCAACCCGCATCAGCAGCCTCGGCGGTAAATGGTACTTTGATGATCTGCAGGAATGGCCTGACTCGCTCCAGGCAACGTTTGAATATGGAGATCGAACCAGTGACAAACCAGGCCGATTACTGTCTTACGAGATGCGACTGTGGACACCTTACCGTTACAACGATGAAACCGAAGGCGCAATCCTCTACGGAGATAAAGGCTATATCGTTATCGGCAATCGACGATGGCGAGCCTTTGATCCCGGCGGAAAGGTGCTTTCGCAAGGGGCCGGGGAAAACGGTGGTGCCAGTCACATGAGGAATTTCCTGGATTGCATGCGTTCCCGAAAACGTCCTAATGCTGATCTGGAAACCGTAGGACACCCCTCCTCAATCTTATGCCATTCGGCCAACGTATCCTGGCGTTTAGGTCGTCAGGTCACCCTCGACCCCAAGACTGAGTTGTTCCTCAACGACGCGGAGGCAAATGCTTTAAGAACTCGCCCAATATACCGCAAGCCGTGGCAACTCCCTCGGATATAGGAACAATCACTAATGGTCGCGCCCGTCGGGCTATTCCCCTTTTGCCAGGAACATCTTAATGCGTGCCGAGATTTGATCCCGAATATCGCGGAAGCAAGCAAGAACCTGTTCCTCGCTCCCAACCGCATCCGCTGGATCCTCGAAGGGCCAATGAACCACAGGGGTATCTCCAGAAAAGACCGGACAACTCTCAGCAGCGTTATTACACACAGTAACCACCAAATCAAAACTGCAATCTTTATAGGCATCGACATGTTCGCTAACGCCGTCAGTTAAATCAACTCCCAATTCCCGCATGACTTCAATCGCCTTAGGGTGTACATATCCCGACGGATCCGAGCCCGCAGAGGCACCCTCCCATTCCCCTTCTGAAAGCAATGGAAACAATCGTTCTGCCATTTGACTACGGCATGAGTTACCAGTGCAAAGAACTAATACCTGTTTGCCCACGGTCTTCTCTCCGACCTATCACATTGATTAAATGAATATTACTTCGAAGCGTTATTACGTGCTATGAACTGGGAATATGTACGTTTTAAGGACTGCAACACTCG
>PAAT01000141.1 GCA_002698965.1 Rhodopirellula sp.
AGAGTTGGAAGAGGGGTCAATCGCTGAGTGGGGGACAAAAGACAACGGTTGATCTGACGTGGGGTTAGCAACGTGGGCCACCAGCTTTCCGCTTAATACATCTTCAACTAGTTGAAGAATAAACTCGCCACGCCAGCCACTTGTAATAAGTGGCTGGCTTTTTTTAATCGTTTGTGATTTCTTGTTTTTGCGCCGATTTCCTATTTGCTGCTCCAGATATTCCCGAATGTCGGACATGTTGGCCACTAGATTGGGAGCCATTTGATTACGTTGGCAAAAGTCAGAAATAGCGGTGTAAGTGAATTGAGCCAGAGTTGATCGTTGAGGTGGTTTCTTATTTCGGTTGCGTTGGGGACAGTCACTTTCTGGCACTGCTAACGCATGGGCAATTACTTCTAAGATGTCATCCAGCTGTTTTTGGATGCGGCGATGTTGTATGCCTCGAATCATCTTCACTTGTTCGCGTTTAGTAGACTTGCGTTGGGATAATTCACAAATGAGATCGTCGCGAAGGATACGCCGAGGTGGGCGGTTCTCGCTTCGGGCAAGATCGTCTCGCCAATGCCATAATTGACGAGCGATTTCCAGTTCGCGAGGTTGGAGAGACCCGATGCCGGAAAGTGAACGCCAGCGTGGTGTGGTTTCCTGATCAATAATGTGTGCCTGTTGACGTTGTATCTCTTCAGTCACCCAACCAAATCGTCCTAGCTGCTTGAGTCGATCACTAATGAGATGATAGATGCTTAAAAGAAACTCAACGTCCTGAGCGGCATATTTACACTGGCCTTCCGTTAAAGGTCGGTGACGCCAGTTGGTACGGGTCTCTCCCTTCTGTAAGGAAACTCCACTGAGACGGTTGACCAAATTCCCATAGCTTGCCGGATATTCCATGCCAAGAAAACCAGCTGCAATCTGAATGTCGAACAAATCACGAGGTGCTTTTCCGGTGGCGTGGAAAATAAATCGTAACTCTTCGCGACATGCATGTACGACAACCGTACGTATGTCATCGACGAGCCAATCCCAGAATGGTGCGAGGTCTTCGATGGCATAGGGGTCGATTAATGCGATTTCGTCATCAGCATTGATCTGAATCAAGCTTAGTTCCGGCTGGTAGGTGTCCTCTGATACGAACTCAGTATCAAAACCTACCAGCGAGCACTGAGAATGTGCAGTAAGGTATTTCTGCAGGTGTTCCGGGGTTTGGATCATTAGGTATGACACGAAAACGCTTTCTATGTGAGTTCTTTAAGATGCCTTGACGAGTTTAAGCATCTGTCTTGATTTTTCGGCACTCACCCGCCCCTCTCGCGAGTCTTCACAGACAGCTCCACGGACTCCAACGAACTCGGCATTCAGTTGCTTGGCATTATGAATGGACGACTCCGTGAGTGAGCCTGCAAGAACAAAGGTCGCTTTAGGAGCAAGGCTTTTGAGGAGGCTGAATTGTTCTTGGGAAAGATGGTCAAATAGGTTAGTACCGTCTTTCCTGTATGTGTCAATGAGGAAGGTTTGACAGCCCTCATTAAGAAGTGATTTGACGATTTCATTTGGGGTGGGGGCTGCAGCAGCTTCGTAATCTGCATAGATAACGCCGACAAGTTCCGTGGTATCTGTAACAAGCACTCGGATAGCCCGCCAGGCTTGAATCCAATTGAGACCACGTTGATCTGCAAGACCCACTTTTGCGTACTGAGTATTTTTCGGGAGGTCTGCCAATGCGTTGAGATGCACATCGTCTAGATCTCCCAGAGCCACACTGAGGGCAGTGTTGTCGAGTGGGATTTCTGCTATGTCCAACCAAACTTGTCGACTTGCGGCACCGAGCGCGCCGGTATTGGGCTCTTTGATGTCCAGAATGTCAAGGTCCGGGCAGGCCGTGATTACTGTTTCGGCTTCCTGCCGGCTGCGAACACTGATGAGGAGTCCTGTCATGCTTTCGGCGTTTCCTTCTGCTGACGATGGGCTGCTACCAGACTCTGATTAAGGAAACGAAACGTCTCTTTATTGAGAGGTTCGGTCCATGTGCCTCGAACTACGATGTACCCATCTTCCCACGATCCGAAAATTGGTTTGACTTTTCGTTGGTGATATTCTGTTGCTCGTTCAGCCAGGCGAATGACGATATTCCGTGATTCTGAAAGCTCTTCACCGCGATTGGCCATAGGGTTTGGCATGAAGCTATCGCTTTGTCCCGCGAAAAAGACTTCTACGAGATCGATGGGAATCTTAATGACTTGAGGTGGGTTTAGATAGACAAGTAGGTATCCGTTCTGATAGGCCAGTAGAGGTTTGAAAATCCAATACAGCAAAGAAACGATTACAACCAAACTAAAACCGGCAAGTGTTGCTGCGATGACTCTTAAGCCAATGTGCACTTCACCCACTGCAGGTGTTAGACAAAACACAGTAGCCGCAAAAAGTAGAAGCATAGGGAATAGTACGGCGCCAAAGGCACGGCGATTCCCTCGGATCCAAATGTCTCGCTTGCCGGAATGGGGATTAGACAATGCTTACGCCTTGCGTTGTTTGTTTGTGAATGGAGCCGCCGAAGATCAATTTATCACACAAAGACAGCTTGAGATAGAGCCGGAAGAAGGGAGGAGAGAGCAGAGTTTGTGATGAACCGAAGGTGGCCCTTGAGAAGGCATTCTAAAAAGGAAGGCTTATCTTTAAAAAATTGGAATCGTATTGTTGACTTACCAAGGCGGCGGTCGGATATTGGTTGAATCCTCAGTAATCATCGTTCGTCGATGGTCAGTGAGGAACTCACCGGACGGAAAAGTCTTCGCCTGGTTGGTGTTCCGAAATTTAGCTTTTCTTACAACTCATCTCACAACCTATTGCACTTACAGGAGCTCCTTCGTGCCTAGTTCAATTCTTGATGCAATCAAAATGGGGATCTGGGATTTTGACCCGGAAGATCAGGAAGTAAATGACGACGAGCAATACGAACCGACGAGTTCATTGCCCGGTTCCGAAGAGAAGCTTGCCATATTGAGCGAACGTATCAATGCAGGTTTGCCGCTTTGGCATCCACAGGATCGATATACCTACGACGACTCGGCCAAGATTCCTGAGTAGGGTTTCTCTGGGTAACGTAGTTTTATCTGTCGGCAGCGTCGATTGTCAGGATCTCCTTTTCGATTTTAAACGTGAGCATTGCCTTTCCGGCAACAGTCGACAGAAGCTGTTCCAGGCTTAGTTGCTTGGCTTCAATCGAAACACGTTTGGCCCATAACTGCTGCGCTTGCTCCGAGGCATTGATTTTCAGTTTTTCCTGTTGAGCGATGGCTTGGACAATTGCCTGCACAGGTTGGTTTTCGACGGTGAGTGTATAGACCTGTCCAGCCGGCGTGGCGGGGTTCGTTGTTGTGGCCGTTCCGGTATTCAAAAGACGTTTTAGCTGGTTTGCTTCCTCCCATCTCCCCTGCACTGTCAGTTTGTCTGCGTTGTCGTTGATTTTAAGCGTTGGGAATTGTTTACGTACTCGAGCTAGATTTGAGGGCGAAATCCTACGATTGATTGTCGTTTGGTACGTCGCCTGTTGCGGAAAGTCGATCACTTGAAGGGTTGAGTTGTCGGTGAATTGAAATGTTTTCCCGAATCCCGCCAATAGAATGGTCGTGCGATATGCAAATGGTAATGCAGGGAGTTCTCCCGAGTCCCAAAGATCAAAGGGGATCTCTTTGGGGTTGGAATATGTCAGCGTTAGCAGGTTTGCGTCTTCAGTGAGGATGGTGACAGGCTGGGCCGGGCGTTTCCACGAGATTGATGTAGGTCTGAACAATGCGGGTTGTATTGTCATGCGTGCGGTGCGGAGATTCTGAGCCTGGATTTCGGCAACGGTTGCCAGTAGATTCGTCGTGTCTTGGGGGCCAAGGTAGATGACATTGCGAATAAAACTCAGGTCGGCATTGGCCAAAAGAGCCAGCCGGCGGAGTGTTTGTTCCAGACTTAGTGCTTCTACTTGCAATTCGATAGATTGCTCAGGATCTATCCGCCGGTCCATAAAAATACAGATCCCCAAGTTGGTTCTTAGCGAGCGAACGATATCTCGTAGCGGTTGTTTCCAGGTCGAAGTAACGGGAGCCTTCAGTCGCGTCTCAAATTCTACTCCCGAAAGCCATTTCGTAGATTGCCCGGATGATACAGTTGTTATTCCGACAGTCAGTAGGATTGTGGCGACAGTGATATTTCGTATACCGCACGCCCGATTCATACTAATAACTTTCGTAGTTCTTCGCGCATGGTGTTTTCCATTCTTCCCTTGAACATCATCATCGCAAAGGGGATTTTCCCCCCAACGAGTACGGCATCTTCAGTAACTTCAAGGACACCCGTGACCTTCATGTTCATTGCGATAAGCTCGAAATTTAGCTTGTTGTCTTCCCATTCTCCCGACCAAGAGGAAACCATGTCCTGATATTGGTTTTGCACCTGATCCAGAAACGTGCTAACACGTATTTGGGCTTCGGCTTGGCCTAGTGAGTGGTCAACTGCTGTCAAGAAACCGGGCATTGGAGGAGTAACCTTTCAAAGNAAGAGGTAGTTTAATGGCTGTACAGAATTCGCNGAACTAAAANGACTATTTCCTGTTTAACACATAGCTCAGGTATTTGCGACACTAACTAGCNCTCTTGGGCTTGCTTAACAAACATTGTTATTGGGGATCCTGATAAAACTCGTTATTCTGATAGGCTATTGGTGTGGGGGCCCGTTCTAAATAACTGATGTTTATCCATCTTTGAATTGAATTCAAATGTTTAAGAAACGAATCTTTGTAATCACCTCAACGCTGTTTTTAGCGTTGGGTGTTGCGACATTTGATCAGTGGCGGTGGTCAGTTGGCTCTTATCCGAGTGTTGCAGACACCGAGACAGATCAGTTGGGGTACTGGCTCGCTTTGGTTGACCTTGATTCGCAGACGGTCTCGATTAGAAGGGCTTTAGTTGATCGCTTACAGGATGAATTGAAACGAGGGTGGCAACCGCTAGATGTTCAGGACGCGAAGGTTGGTCGTGCCTTAGACAAATATCAGCAGAAGATTACGGACAATATCGAGATCCTGACGCGAGCCTGGTTTTATTACCGCTGCGAACAGTATGGGGAAGTTTCAAACGCTTCACGGCGTTTGGAATTCGTCAGGCCTCAGGTTGATATGGTTTTGGCATGGGCTGATATTTATAGTCAGGTTCAGAATAACGGCCAGGCAGCATCCGAGAAGAATGCCTTTGAGTTGTTTGACAAACTCGATGGCTGGATTGAAGACGCAGAGCATGATAAGCAAGATGAGTTGAATCTTGGTATGCACCATAGTGTACTTTATTGGCTAAGTACTAATAGTATTGATTCGCTCACATTGGAGACACGTCGTGAACTAGCTGAAAGAATTGCGGCGGCTTTGGCTGGCGGGGCTAGTGATAAGGCGGAGTTGTTAGCGTTAACAGCGGCACATCAATCGCAATTGCAGTCCAATGCATTCTCTTTAGTCGAAGTTTGGTTGTTAAACCGCTCTCTGGAGTTTGTAAAACTCGAATCAAATCAGCGTGAACCCTATCTGGATGCTCAACTGGAAACTGTGAAAGACTGGGGGTTGGAAAAAATACTGGTCAATGATACGGAATCAGCAGCCGGTGGAAGCCAAATGCAGTTGCTCAAACTCATGGGGAATTTGGCGATTTGGTCTGAACGTGCGCCTGCTCAATATCGAGCGTCCTATAAAAAACTTACGACGTCTCTTCGGCAATATGCACTTAAGAAAGTGTTGCAATTCTAATAAGCGACCCGGGCGTTCTCTAACATAGACACTTTAAGGCGTTACTAATCCTTAAAGTCTGTTTGTTTGTTTGTTATATTACGAGCTGTTGGAAAGATTTGGCGGCTGATTTGATTGTCGCATTATTTCGTCGTAAACAGTCATCAGGGATCTAAAGGTGGAAACAGATCGCAGAGCTTCGATCAATGAGATTAGTGCTGAATTTCTTGGGACGCTTGTGCTCATGCTCTTCGGCTTAGGCGTTAATGCTCAGGTAACGGTAGGTAAAGTTGTCACGTCTGTCGGAGATGGCACGGTCACGACTTATGCCTTTGGTGACTATTTAACTCTCAATATTGGCTGGGGACTGGCCGTGATGATGGGAGTGTATGTCGCCGGTGGTATTACCGGAGCTCATCTCAATCCTGCGGTGACATTCGCAATGGCATTTCGTAAGAAATTTACCTGGGCTAAGGTGCCGGCTTATGTTGCCGCTCAGGTGGTCGCGGCTATCGCAGCTTCGGGCATTGTCTATTTAGTCTACTTCGAACAGATTGAATATGTGGAGCAGTCAGCCCAAACGCAGGCAATTAAGAATGCACAGGCGTTGCCTGTTGTCACGCAAGAAGGATTAGAGATTCAGGTTGAAGTCATGGATGGACGTCGCACGATGGCAACCGCCGGAATCTTCGCAACATATCCGCGGGAGTTTGATGATCATAACCGGGTTACCAACTGGACTGGTTTGTTGGATCAGTTTGTAGGTACAGCGTTGTTGCTGCTGGTGATCTGTGCTGTGGTTGATAAGAAGAATGCCGGCCCGGACCTTAGTCTGGCACCGATCGCCATTGGAGCCATTGTAATGATTATTGGGATGGCATTTGGCGCGAACTGCGGCTACGCGGTTAATCCCGCTCGTGATTTTGGTCCCCGCCTGTTTACTTGTTTGGCCGGCTGGGGGTCGCTCGTTTTTTTAGAACCGGATAACTTCTGGTATTTAGTGCCGATCATTGGTCCGGTATTAGGCGGTGTCGCAGGTGTTGTGACTTATGACCAACTCATTACGCGTTTTCATTCGGATGAAGATGAAGATGGGAATTGATGGCAACCGGCCTTCTTTGCGGGAATCTTGTTATGTCTGAATTTGTTTTAGCGCTTGATCAGGGAACGACATCGTGTCGGTCGATTTTATTTCGTCAGGACGGTTCGGCTGTCGCAGTGGCGCAGCAGGAATTTGAACAGATTCTGCCTGTACCCGGGCACGTCGAACATGATGCCAATGAAATTTGGGAAACACAGCTTTTCACGGCTCGGCAAGTCTTGGCAGATGCGAATGTTGCCTTGAAAGATGTCAGGGCAATTGGAATTACAAATCAGCGTGAGACTACAGTGATCTGGGATCGAGCGACTGGCCAGCCGGTGCAGAATGCCATTGTCTGGCAGAGCCGAATCACCAGCGATATTTGTAAAGAAATTGAGAGTCAGGGGTACGCGGAACTAATCCAACAGAAGACCGGCTTGATTTTAGATGCTTATTTCTCGGCTAGTAAGATAAAGTATATTTTGGACCGAGACCCGCTCTTGCGTCAGCGTGCCGAGGCCGGTGAATTGTGCTTTGGTACGATCGATAGCTTTTTGATTTGGAAACTTACCGGAGGCAGGCAGCATGTCACGGATTATTCCAACGCATCACGCACTTTGCTATTTAATATCCACGACTTAATCTGGGATGATGAGTTGCTGGAGCTGTTTGATGTACCCGCAGCGGTGCTGCCGGAAGTTGTGGATTCCAGCGGAGTGGTAGGAGTAACGTCTGCAGATTTGTTGGGAGCAGAGATTCCAGTGGCTGGAATTGCTGGTGATCAACAAGCAGCCACTTTTGGGCAAGCCTGTTTTCAAGTTGGGGATGTCAAGAATACCTATGGAACTGGCAGCTTTATCTTAATGAATACCGGCACTCAGGCAGTTGGCAGTCAAAACCGCTTACTGACGACGATTGGCTGGGGAATTAATGGGGAAGTAACCTACTGTCTGGAAGGCGCGGTATTTATTGCTGGTGCTGTCGTGCAGTGGTTGCGTGATGGTCTTAAAATTATCTCCAGTTCTTCCGAGATTGAGTCCTTGGTTAGTCAAGTGGACGATTCAGGAGGGGTTGAAGTAGTTCCCGCCTTTGTAGGCTTGGGTGCTCCTCATTGGGATCCCGGCGCTCGAGGATCGATTTTTGGAATTACTCGTGGTACGACAGATGCCCATATTGCTAGAGCCGCATTGGATGCGATTGCTTTGCAAACCTGTGATGTGGTGGATGCGATGGTCAGTGATTTAGGTGAGCCTTTAGGAACGCTGAAGGTGGACGGTGGTGCTAGTGTGAATGATGGCTTGATGCAGTTTCAGGCCGATATGTTAGATGTCGTTGTTCGTAGGCCTGTTGTTGCCGAGACCACCGCGTTAGGCGCAGCGTATCTCGCTGGATTGGCTGTAGGCGTCTGGGATAGCCTGGAGGATATCGCATCAAACTGGGTGCTGGATAAGGAGTTTGACTCCACTTGTTCAGAGGAGGTTCGTAAGCAGCGACAGGCACGTTGGCAGAAAGCGGTAGCCCGCTCTTTGCAATGGGATGTTTGAAACAAAAAGAGGAATCTTTGGTACCTTCCGAAATTAACCGACATGATGAACAATTATGTCTTCAGTTTGTGTGGCCCGACGGCGTGGATGTCATGATCCCCTACCGAGTGGTTCGGTTAGCTTGTCCCTGTGCCCATTGCGTCGACGAATGGACAGGAAAGCCATTGTTGGATCCAGATACAGTCCCGGAAGATATTGCTATCGAAAGTATGGAACTCAGGGGTAACTACGCCTTAAAGATCAGTTGGACCGATGGCCATGATACGGGTTTGTATACATGGGCTCGTTTAAGCTCGATTACGCGTTCTGATCAGCTATAGGTTCATCGAGTGCGTTGCATAGCAGCGCCGGCGTGATTGGCATAGCGGTCCGGGGCAGTCCAGAATTGCTGTAGAGAATGCTTGCTGTTGAATAGGTAAACCTGTCCTTTGTAGGAAACGCCCAACTCACGTATTCCGTCAACGAGCTTTCTTTGGTCAGTAAAAATTACGGGATCGTAACCTGAGATGACAGGGGCTAGTCGTTCCGGATATTTTTTGAAAATATCAAGTTGGTGTTGTCCGGCGAACAGATAAATCCGTCCACGGTGGATAATTCCAAACTGAGGGTCACCCTTCACCCATTGGGCACCACCGTTATTGAGATCGGAAAGTGAGACTGGACAGTAACCGTCGAGACCAAGCTTAGGTTGGTTCTGCCGCGGGATTTGAACGTTTGGCGGGTATAGTTGCTTTTCACTGGGCGGCTGGTGAATCTGTTGTGGAGGCTGGGTTTGTAAGGCGGGTTGTTGTGGATAAGCTGGCGGTAATGCCTGACGGGTCTGTGGTAGCGGAACTTGTTGGGAAGTTTGGGGAGGAACGTAGTTGTTCTCTGACTGACTTTGGTATTGTGGTGATGTTCGGTGTGCCTGAGATTGGTACTGAGGAGGATATTGTGGTTGTTGTTGAGTCAACTGCGGATAATTAGCAGGTGCTACAGCAGGGGTTATCGGCTGCGATGTGTTAAAGTCCACGGTGTCGACTTCGAAGCCAACGTCGATATCGAGTGTCTCTTCCTGTTTATTACTGACGGCTCCGAATGTTGCCAGTTTAGTGGCATAGCTCGCAGCATTTGGTTCAGTGATACCTCGGTAAACTAGTTCACCTTCCGCATCGAGAATGATATCTGTGGGGGTTTGAGTGATTTTGAACTTCTTTCCGAGTTCTGGCTTAGCCAAAACGTTGATTCGTACTGGAACGAAGTCATTGTAGATTACCTGAATGAATTCGGGATGCTGGAAAGTGGTTTGATTGGCATGCAGACTTCCCCGACAGTTGGGTTGTTCGAAGTGTACCAGGATCGGTCGACCTGTTTGCAGTGAAAGCTCTGTTGCGTGTTCCAGATCCCCCAGCCAAAGGATGCTATGGGGTTTTACCTGAACGTCTGTTATCTGAGAAGGTTCCGTGAAACTGGCAGCCTTGAGGTCAGGCCTCACGGAACTCTGATATGTGGTATTTAGAATTGGTTCACTGGCCTGCCCCAGGAGCACTCCGTTTAAGACAAATAGCATCGATATGGCAAAAAGTTTGTTAGCAGACACAGTCATTCTTCTTAGTACTTTCTCAACGAACGTCTTTCCAGAGCCACACATCTGGCACGGTTATTAGGAACTATCGGAATAGCGGAATGTTAAAATGTACGAAAAATTCGGATTTTGCGGCCAAAGCCTATGGATGAGATTTCAGCAGCACAACAGTCAAAAAAATCAAGGTCATGTTGACATGCGGGGTGTTTTAGGTAAATTTAGCCCTAGTGCTAATGGTTTTTGGTTAGTTAACAGTTAAAGTAGTCTTTAGCGGTTACCTATTCGATAAACCTCGAAATGTCCGCTTAGCGACATTGCTTTAAGTGTTCGCCAGTGCTCTGGTCGCTTTCTTCCAAAAGCATCAGACGAATCCCAATGATTTAAGGTACGGCGTAGGCTAAAGAGTCAGTAGTTTTACTTGGAAAAGTATGAATTCCATTGATTTTTAGTCCTGCCAACGGATACAAAAGTCTAGATGTTGTTTGCTTTGAACAGACGTTTCGAGCCGCCACAGAAAATGTGGAAATCCTTGGCTACCGGAGTTTAAGTGTAGGAGACCCCTGCCCACTCCATCTTCGTCAACTGACGGATAAATTGTCCGCGCCGCTGGCCTGTAATAGGGTCTAGGCCGCTGGAGATAAGTTTTGGCAAAGGCAAGCAGTAATGAAAATTACTGATGGAATGAGATTAATAGACGAATGAATCCGCTGGATTTAATAGAAAACCTGAGGTAAAGCGTTAGGTATTTCTAATAGAGGTTTGTTCAGGAACGTTGATTTACTAAAGAAGAGATTGGCCGAGTAGAGAATGAGTAGAAATCGATATAACCGTTCTGAAGGTGGAGGTGGCGGAGGCCGTGGGCGAGGCCGTCGCGGACGAGGCCGTCGACGAGGGCGTGGGCGTGGTGGATATAGAAATCGTCCATCCGATGCATCGATGCCGGATAGTGGCACAGGGCTAGTTGAACCGGGTTACGGTTTGTTAGAACTGCATCCGAACGGGTATGGTTTCTTGCGTAGTCCCAAGTCCAATTATTCGCGTGAACGTAGTGATCCGTTTGTGCCGGGGACAATGATCGAGAAGTACGGGTTGCGTGAAGGAGTTATGATTCGTGGGCTTGTGCAACACGCTCGTAAATCGCAAGGTCCCCGCATTAAAGAAATCGTCGATGTCGATGGGATTGCACCTGAAGATTACGCGAAGATCATTCCGTTTGATGAATTGACGGCGATTAATCCTGAGCAATGGCTTGCAATAGAAACTGGCCCGAAACCATTGACCACGCGTGTGATGGATCTTCTGACACCTCTGGGGAAAGGCCAGCGAGCCTTGATTGTGGCTCCGCCGCGTAGTGGTAAGACTGTCATGCTTCAACATATAAGTCAGGGGATTGCCACAAATTTCCCGGAATTGAAGTTGATTGTTCTTTTGATCGATGAGCGACCGGAAGAAGTCACCGATATGCGTCGTAATATCGATGGCGAAGTCGTTGCTAGTAGTCTTGATGAAGACGTAGAGAGTCACGTCCGCCTTTCTCAGTTGATTGTAAAACGCTGCCGTCGATTGGCTGAAATGGGTCAGGATGTATTTCTGCTGATGGATTCCATTACGCGTTTAGCTCGTGCTTTTAATAAGTGGGTCGGCAATACTGGGCGAACAATGTCTGGTGGTGTTGATATTAAAGCGATGGACATTCCAAAGAAACTGTTTGCAACAGCCCGGGCGTTTGATGAGGGTGGATCTTTGACCGTTGTTGGTACTGCTTTGATTGACACGGGGAGCCGGATGGATGAGCTTATTTTCCAGGAGTTCAAAGGTACCGGTAATATGGAATTGGTGTTGGATCGAAAGTTGGCCGACCGCCGTGTCTGGCCAGCGATTGACATTAATCAGTCAGGTACTCGGCGAGAAGAGTTGTTGTTGCCTGAAGAGGCGCACGATGCAATTACGATGCTTCGCAGGTCTTTGGCCTCCATGCATCATGTTGATGCTATGGAACAATTGACAAGAAAGCTTGAAGGGTTTCAGTCCAATGGCGAATTTATTGATCTCATTACCAATGCTCGTGGGGGCGGAGTCGACTAAAAGAGGGTGTGTTTTTTATTGCTAGCTCGTGGTTGGGTTCCGGTTTTTTCTTCGCCCTCCCACTTGAGCATGTCGATACTATGGTGTTACCTAATGGTAAAACTGGAAGGTAAGCGAATTGGTTAGCAGCATCATTGGAAATGATGTACCCGTTTATCGGGCTGCGGGTTCGAGTCCCGTGCCTTCCGCTCAGTCAATAAAGAGCCTTCCGAATGTTGAATTCGGAAGGCTCTTTGTTTGCGCTATCCTGTAAGCGACTGAGTCAATAAGAAATATGGGAATAATGGCTTATGGAATCACACTTAAAAGGTTTGGGATCTGCATGAGTTCCAGAAAGACGTTTGAGTTACTAACCCTGCTGATAAGAAACAGCATCCCTTGTAACTCCCAAATTCAATCATTGTGGCATGGGAAGGATTTGGACTTTGCAACAGATAGAAAGTAATAGATAAGATGAAACAGGTTGTGAAAGCGTGTGAAAGATTTGGCTGG
>PAAT01000142.1 GCA_002698965.1 Rhodopirellula sp.
TCTTTCCATTCATCAAAGCGAGTCAGGTGGCCTGTATCATAGCGATCAACCGTTTGTTGATCTTCGTGTGAAAGATCAAAAGCATCAGACACGCCACCCATGACGACATCAAACGCCTGCGACTGGAATTTATCTAAACCTTCCAGAGACCCATCTGCATCTACCTGGCGCTTAATCTTATCCAGATTTCGTAACAGGGCTTTGCGATCATCGAGTCGCAAGCGATCGATATGAAGCTTGAGGTCTTCCTGGAAATTACCACCGGTGCCTGGCACAAAGGGTTCAAAGCCTTTGCTGAACGGTCCTGCGTCAGCAAACCGCCCGAAGTTATTAAAGGGCCCAGGCTCGTCCTCGACTACCGCATTGGGGAACGCCGCAACATTCAACGGCATTCCGTTTTTCGGATTGTTAGTGCCGATGATTCTTGAGAGATAGCTTCCAATATTCGCACCAAAAGTATCTGCCGATACGACTGGCTGAATCTTGTGGGCGCTAGAGCCAGTTTGATAAGACCGAACGATGGTGAACTTGTCAGCGTGTTTAGCAAGCTGATTCATCGTTCCCCCGAATTCGGTACCCGGGACATTCGTCGACGTCGCTCCCGTCATACTACGGATACTTCCCGGAGCAGACATCTTGGGATCGAAGGTCTCAAATTGGCTTGGACCGCCATGTTGGAACAGGAAGATTACTGTCTTGCCGGAAAATAAACGCCAGGGATCATCCTCTCCGGATGCGGCCATTAATTGCGAGAGCCCAAGACTTGACAGCCCACAGGCCCCTACCTGTAGGAAGGATCGTCTCGAAAGCCCATCTTGAAATGACAGCATGACTATACTCCGGTTTTAATTGGAACTGGCTATTATTTGTAGTCGGATGGTTTCAGCCCTTTTCTGAAACCTCCAAAGCCAAATTTCGTGGGTTTGTATTCTCCAATAATACTTACATTTAAGTCTGTAGTGATTTGGTCCTCCATGCCAAGTCCCCAGAACATCGAGTTTACCATCATGCGTCGCGTGCCTTCTGAAATCAGGTCGGTGGCAGCACCCATCGTGGTGTTGAACACCTTGGAAACCTTACCAGCTTCTCCTTTGTAAGTTTTCACCCAGGCAACAGGCATCATGGGCTCGTTCTTTTTGCCTTCAACGGGCTTTGCGTCAGGCGTCATTCCATCGAGCACAGCTCCTAGCAGAATAGGATCGGAATCGCCTTCGAGTTTAGTTACACCGTAAACGTCAGTGTCGCCCCAGATTTCTTTGCATCCGCGTAGAATGGGGTGGCTTTCTTTACCTTGAACAGGAACTCCTCCGGTNCTTTCACGACCATGGTGGCCATGATGGTTGATCCAGGTNTCACCAAGAACNTGACGGCCCCANCCTTTTTTNTAGTCNCCATTNTTGTTGAATGTGTATTTGTGATACTTGCTATCCTGCCGAATATTGAATGCGTGAGTGGATGTTCGCATTCCGATGATTGGCTTTCCGGAGTTTGTGTAATCCACGATGAATTTCATTTGGTCATCCGGTAGATTGCGGAACCGCAATAAGAACACGGCTAGGTCGGCATCTTTAAGGGCTTCNAGGCCAGGAATGTTGGTTTGATGGCTTGGGGCAATGTCGCCGGTGGTTGGATCGATAGCAAATAGNACAGTGCATTTGAAACCGTGATGTTTAGCCATAATTTTGGCGAGTAGTGGCAGCGCTTCTTNACTACGGTATTCGTCATCTCCACTGACAAAAACAATATGCTTGCCTTTTCCCGGGCCATCTTTGCCTTCAATAGTAATCCACTGATCGTCAGCCTGAACGGTTAACGCTGTTGTGAATGCCAGAAANAGGCTCAACAAAGTAGCTTTTCGCATGATGNATTAATTCCAGTCGTGAAATATAGATNGTTTAAGAACTGATCCAACAGNGTTGTTTGACCAGAGATATCGATCCATNCCTATTTTGACCAAGATACTGCTTCATTGCCACTGCTTTTGGCAGGAGTTTGTATTTCAAGGCCTANGAATTCAAAGAAGNCGGATTCATGCNTCCACGAATTGCGCCCGCCTCCACAGCTCCGTAATTCGCCCGAAACATTTCATCCAAGGCCCTACTATTCGGCGCAGCTAACCAAATACGTAGTAAATGGCGACGCTTCGCCGGNTCTTCAAAATCGGTAAATTCTGTGCGGCGGTGATACGTAATCCAGTTATTTAACAGTACGATGTCGCCGGGTGCCTGCCGAAATTCAACATACATCTCTGGTCGAGCAGCAACTTCGTCCACAAAGTTCAATGCTTCGAGTTGAGTTTCGGTCATTGGAATCAGATCGTTGTCAGCGTAAGCCCGGTCGATGAGGACTCTTAAGTATGCCGAAGCNAANACGCCATCTCGNAATGAAAAAATCGGNTGCTGACAGTAAGGAAGGCTATTGCCGGTATCCACGTTGTGGCGTTTGTAGTAATACGGAGCCATCAGTATTTTCAACAGGTCGGGGCGTTCATGAAGAATTTGGTTGTAAACAGAGGCACTACTGACAAGCTGATTGATCCCACCCGACTGAGCTTGTTGCAGGCACATAAATCCAATGACGTCACAACGATCAGTATGAAAACTAAGTCGCTTGCGGGTATTGGGGCCTCGAGCTTTTGGGTGCCCGGTCTTAAACCCTTCATCCCGCACGTGAAAAATTCGTTGGCCGGTGGCACTTTGTGAAACCGCTGTGCCGATATAGGTGGAAAGTCCCCAGAAAACACGCTCCGCTTCTTCTGGCGAAAAGTCATCAACAGGAAACCCCTTCACGATGGTTGCTCCCGATTCATGCTCAAGTCGGTGCTGAATCTGAAGTAATTGTTGCCCAAGGGTTGGTAGCGCGAATTCTGCCGACCCAATGCGGGTTAATGGCATGGCAGCCGTTTGACGCACCGCGATCCTTAATTCCTCAAGGTGTTGTGGAGACAGCGTGAAATTCCAGTCATCGCGCCGCGTAACTTCTTTACCGACCCAGGCAGCAGGGCCGGATACNGGTATGGTGTCCGACATTTCTATTTACTTGCCAATACAATACAGCGCCTGCATTGTGCGCACTAGAATTTGGCCATCCGCAAAAACCGGGGTGGAAACNGTGAACTCTTCNGCCAAAGTATTCTTAGCGACGACTTCGCCATTTTCAGCATTGACCACAAAGGTGGCACCGTCTTCGCGAGTTAGATAGATATTCTTGCCCGCCAGAATTGGTGAAGCTGAAAAGGACAGGCGAGCTTTTTCCAGTTCGGTTTGCCAGAGTTGTTCACCGGTTTTGACGTTGATCTTCGTCACAAGGCCGCGGTCTGTCACACAGATAGCCGCTCCATTAATAGCGATAGGGGTCGGGACGTCTGCACAAATACCCTCAATNGTATAGGCAACGCCGGGNTTTTCCTGNGTGATATTAATGGCAGTCAACGTTTTCCCGCGAGCGTAAGGAGCGAGTAGCATTCCATCGCTGAGAACAGGTGAAGCGATACTGCGCCAGTATTTTTCGCCGTTCGGGTTTAGCGTACCAACTCGCCACNGTTCTTTTCCGCTGGAAGCATCGTGTCCGGTAACATAATCNGCACCTAAAACAATCAGCGANTCTTTGCCATTATCATTNACGACAATCGGAGTCGAATAGCTTTGNGCGGCTTCGAGAGGAGCATCNAGATTACGTTCGGTTTTCCAGCTTTGCTTCCCAGTTTCTTTATCGATTGCAAGCAAGAAGCTGGGNCCGGTTTGCATGACGGCGATGACAACGGAATCTTTGGTCAGCACTGGTGAAGTACCCAAATCCCACCAGAGAGTGTCTTCTCCATGATCTTCCTGCACATTGGAAATCCATTTGACTTTGCCAGTGAAGTCGAGGCAGGCAAGGTCTCCGCTTTTGTAATAAACATAAATTGCTTCACCGTCAGTAATCGGGGAGGGATTACTGCCACTAGCTTTACGATGCTTGCCGTCACGGGAGGACCCAATTTGAGTGCGCCATTTTTCTTTGCCTGAACGGTCGAGGCAAAGGAGCAGGTTGAAACCACCGTCATTGGCCGTTACCAAGACGTTATCTTCCCAAATGGCAGGAGTCGAAGAGCCTGCGCCAGGCAACTCTACTTTCCACGAAATATTTTGATCGACATTCCAGGCTGTTGGGAAATCACCTTTTGGCGCCACTCCGTTAAAACCTGGCCCACGCCAGTTTGTCCAGTTTTCCGCAAGACTGGCTCCGGCAATAGTGGTCAGAAGAAGGAGGGCTATCAGNGTNCGTTTCATGANAGGNCTCNTTTGNGNTTGGAGGANGGANCGGNAANAGNTGAATTTNNNAGNGNGNTTGGANTTTCTGAATATTACTGCNNGGAATACCCGGTTNTATTTGATTCTTTAATATACTGGAACTTTGGAGCATCGTGAACGAAGCATGGTAACTGGTAGGAAGTTGTCCNTCGCCTGCTTATATTCAATATATCACGGTGTATATATAGAAGAGTCCCTTTTCACTNNGTAGCTANTAAGGATTTATATAGATGNCAAAGTATATTTGGCTGCCGCTTTTATTGATATTGCTTGTCGTGGGCTGCTCAGATGATTCTAGCTCGATCGTCGTTACGGATGAGAACGAGGATCCTGTAGAACGACAAAATATGGCTACCGATGTCGTGAACGAAAAGACCATCGGTTATTCGGCGATGCAGTTNAAAAANCCCTTTTTTGGGATTATTGCAGACAGCCTCAAAGCGGAGGGCGCCAAGCATGGATATGCCGTTATTTCGACAGACGCTAATCGGGATGTCGCAACCCAGTCCAAACAACTGGAGGATTTTATTAGTTCGGGAGTGGATGCCATTGTTCTTAATCCTACGGACAAGGAGGCGATTGGGCCCGCGATTAAGAAAGCCAACGAGGCGGGTATTCCGGTATTCACCTGTGACCTTCAATGTGTTGCTGAGGGGGTCCAGATTGCCGGCCACATTGGCACGGATAATCTTCAGGGTGGCAGGCTTGCCGGCGAAGCGATGGTCGAAGTGCTCGGAGAAGATGGTGGAGAAGTGATTGTTTTAGATTTTAACCAGGCCGAGTCCTGCGTCTTGCGCGTACGTGGCTTTAAGGAAATTATTGATGCGGCTAATCAGGAACGAGAAACCGGCAAAATTGAAATTGTGACGCAAATCGATGGAGGCGGTGACCGAGAGATAGGGTATAAAGCGGCGTCCGCCAGCCTGGAAGGGCACCCGGAGGCGAGAGGGATTTTTGCGATTAATGACCCTTCCGCATTGGGCGCCTGGCAGGCAGTCAAGGAAGCTGATCGTCTGGATACCATTTCCATTGTTGGCTTTGACGGTGAACTGGCGGGTAAGCGAGCGATACTGGAAGAAAAAATCTATGCGGACCCCATTCAATTCCCTAAGCAAATGGGTGCAGGAATTATAGAAAAGCTGGTTGCCTATCAAAACGGTGAGGACTACGAACCAATCACTTTGATTCCGACCAAGCTTTATAAAAAAGCGGATGCAGAGATCGATCCTGATCTACAAGATGGAAAGTAAATGGCCGAAGACGCGACCTCCGAGCACCCCCATCACCTGCTGGAAATGACAGGGCTTTCCAAGTCTTTTCCAGGCGTTCGGGCCCTGGATCAGGTGAACCTGACGCTTCATGCCGGTGAAGTGCTGGCCCTCTTGGGGGAAAATGGTGCGGGGAAAAGTACGTTAATCAAAATTCTTGGTGGTGTGTATGCACCGGATGCCGGAAAGATTTGTATCGATGGCGAGACGGTCGATCTTACATCGCCAACTGGCGCGCAACAGGCTGGCATCGGAATAATCTTTCAGGAATTCAATTTAGTTCCGGCGCTGAGTGCCCGCGAGAACATTTTTTTGGGACAGGAATCGTCTAGCCTGAGTTGGATTAACAAGGGCCAAGAGCATGCAAAAGCGCGGGAACTGTTTGATCGGATAGGCGTTCAGGTGGATCCCGAGGCGTTGTGCCAGGATCTTACGGTGGCCCAGCAGCAGGTCGTTGAAATTGCAAAGGCGCTGGCATTGAATGCGCGGATAGTGGTGATGGATGAACCAACAGCAGCGCTGACACCACAGGAAGTCGAGGGTCTGTATGAAATTGTCGATGAATTGCGGCGGCTGAATATCGGTGTGATTTATATTAGTCACCGGCTTGATGAGATTGACCGACTGGCAGATCGAATTATGATCCTGAGAGACGGTCGGCATATAGGAACCCGGGATCCTGAATCTCTGAGTCGCAATGAAATGATCGAAATGATGGTAGGTCGTTCACTCGAGAACGAATTCCCCAGAGAAGAACGCTCCGTGGGTGAAAGTCGTTTCGTGGTGGAAAATCTCTGTCGGGGCAGTCGTGTGAAGGACATATCGTTTACGGTTGCCAAGGGAGAAATTCTGGGAGTTGCCGGACTGGTTGGTGCCGGCAGAACCGAAATGGCCCGGTTGTTGTTTGGAGCCGACAGGAGAACTGGTGGAACCATAACGCTGGATGGCCGGGAACTTTCGATCCGATCCCCACGGCAGGCGATTGCCGAGGGGATCTGTTTGTTAACGGAAGACCGTAAAGGCCAGGGACTTGTTTTGGGACATACCGTGCAGGAGAATTTTGCACTCCCAAATTTGCGTCATTTTATGTACGGCCCGTTTATCTCCAAGTCACGGGAAACCGCTGCTTTTAAGTCCTATATAGACCAAATTCAAATTAAAATTACGGGTGGCGAGCAGATTGCCGAAACCTTGTCCGGAGGCAACCAACAAAAAGTCGTTTTAGCTAAGTGGTTACAGCGAAATGCCGACGTTATTATTTTTGATGAACCGACGCGCGGAATTGACGTGGGTGCCAAGTATGAAATCTATTTGTTGATGAATGAGCTGTCACGTCAGGGTAAGGCAATCATCATGATAAGCTCGGAATTAACCGAAATTCTGGGGATGAGCGATCGCATTCTAGTGATCCGAGAAGGGAGCGCCGCTGGTTGTCTTGTCAACAGGGGTATATCGCAGGAAGATCTGATGAAGCTGGCAACAGGAGCTGATGCTGGCCGGAAAACGGTGATGCAGGGATGAAGAGCAATAAGTATATGCGGGCGCTGTTTCGGGACTATGGGATGGTCTTTGTGCTGCTCGCACTTTGCGGGTTGGTTAGTATTGCCACGATAGCCGACCACCATCCGTCGGATGTCGCGGCCGGAAGACAACTGGCAAATCAGCTGAGCAGCCAGGCGGGAACGGAAATCAATGTTTTGATTGTCGCGCGCGAAGTACCCTCTACCGATGAAGCGTTTGCTTTGGCTTTAAAGGAGCAGCTTCAGAGCAACGGGGCGAATGTGCTGGGTGTGGAGCTGGGGGACCCCCGCAGCGTCCGCGCGCGGCTGGAGGATCTTGGTAGGCAGAAAATTCGTGTGGACTATATTGCAACCCATAATTTTTCATCGAACTGGGGTGTGTTGCATACGGATAAGCTCAAGGCATTGGGGACAACATTTCCCACGCTGAAGAAAGTAAGGAAGGTGCGGCCCAAGAGCCATCGCTGGCCTATTTTTCTAACGGCTTCCAATCTGCGAAAAGTACTTGACCAAAATGCGCCAACGGCGATTGTTGCCATTGGAATGACCCTTGTGATTATTACGGCGGGCATTGATTTGTCGGTTGGAAGTATGGTGGCGCTGGCCTCGGTAATTACGGCGATCACGATTCGAGATCTTTTTGGCGGCGCCAGTGCAAGTGGAATGGATGTGACACTGGCCTATGGCCTTACCATGCTAGTGTGTGCCGGTGTGGGAATGCTGGTGGGTGTCTTCGTGACCGTGTTTAAAGTACCACCCTTTGTAGTGACTCTGGGTTTGATGATGGTGGCGCGTGGAGCTGCCTATTTCATTGCCGATGAAGCATCGGCCATTCCACTCTCTTCGGTCGCAGGGAATAAGTTGCTGTATGACTCAAATCTCCTTGGAATTCAAAATCAGATTCCCATTATGATTTTGCTGTTTGTGATGGCCCATGTTCTGATGAACCATACCGCTTATGGCAGATATGTGTATGCCGTTGGAGGAAATGTAACTTCGGCAAGGCTCTCCGGTGTACCGGTTGTTTTTGTTGTCATCTCGGTTTATACGATTTGCAGCCTGCTGTCAGGCTTCGCCGGAATATTGGAAACATCGCATCACCAAGCCGGTCTGATGAGCGCGGGAAATTTGCTTGAATTGAAGGCGATTGCTGCAGTTGTGGTGGGTGGAACGAGCCTGATGGGTGGTGAAGGTAAAATCTTTGGTACGTTTATTGGCGTGCTTATCCTGGGGGTCATTGAAAATGGCCTGAATACAGCGGGAGCACACCTTGGCCTGGAAGGAGTGCAGAAAATGGGGCTGGAACAAGTTATCTATGGAGCGCTGATTCTGGTTGCAGTATTAATAGATCAGCTAAAGAAAAAAGTAGTGAAACCAGCGGCAAACTAGTCAAAACAGGAGAAATTGATAGTTTTTAACAAATCTGTCATATAATCCAATTGGGGAAGGTTGACGACACACTATTGTCACAATAGGCTATTGGTTTCAACCAAAGAATAAACCGTTCGCATGGAGTATTTTTTCCCTGCAAGCCTAGGTTGAAAACAGAATTAAGAATATTCGTAATGTTGACTCGTGGCCTGATCCGCCACACTCATGAGTCACGTCTAGACGTTAGATTGTAGGAGATAATTCCGTGAACAAATTAGCTAAATTGGCAATGTGGAGCCTAGGTGCCCTGCTTGTTTTGGCTTCCCCTGTATTCGCACAGGACGGTGGCCAGGCCCTTATTGAATTCTCTGGCGCTTTTGGTGCTGGACTGGTTACTATCGGTGCTGCTGCTGGTATCGGTAAATTGGCCGCTGGTGCTTTCGAAGGCATGGCTCGCCAGCCAGAAAAAGCGGGTCAGATTCAGACAGCAATGATTATTGCTGCTGCTCTGATTGAAGGTTTTACCTTCTTCGCACTAGTTATTTGCATGGGCTAAGCTTAGCCCAACAGCAACATAACACACTGAACAAGAAACAGCCTGTATTCATACAGGCTGTTTTTTTATGCGCGGTGGTGGTTGATCTATTCTATAATCCGAATACCAAACCCTCTGCGGGGGCGGATCGCTAACCACCAGGAGGAAGGCCTTCATGATTCATAAGATAAATCGCAGGCAGACACTTGGAATTCTCGGCGCCTCTGCCCTTCTTTCTACAGCGTCTTCGATAAAAGCAACGGACTATAGCGATTTGAATACGGATCGTTATCTAGGTGAAGTTGATGTTTTGGCAACCATCGAAGATGACAAAGTCTTTACAGAAGGGCCGGCCTGGGGAAATGGGGCATTGTACTTTACCAATGTTCCGGCCGGAAAAATCCTCAAATGGGATGGCCGAAAACTGTCGGTTTATCGTGAAAATAGCAACCACGCCAACGGCTTGCATTTTGACAGTGCAGGAAATCTCTGGGCTTGCGAAGGCGGAGGGGGAGGTGTATCAGGAAAACCCAAGTTAGTGCGCGCCGCATGCGTGACACGTACCGATTGGAAGAGCGGTGAGATAACGGTTCTGGCCAGCGAATTTAATTCATTTCATTTGGCGTCTCCCAATGACCTGTGCTTTGACTATAAAAATCGATTGTTCTTTTCATCACGTCCCGGCGGCGTTGATGCCACGAAAGGAAATGTGAATGCTGTTTATCGACTTGATCCTGACGGCAGCCTCGAGCAGGTTCTTGCCTGGCCCGACATTCATATGCCCAATGGTTTGGTGACGTCACCAAACGGCAGGAAGCTTTATCTTATTGAAGCACATCCGGATGCTGAGCATCATCGTGATATTCGCAGCTATGAGATCACCGAAGATGGAAAGCTGATGGATGAGAAAATCGTGATTGATTTTTATCCTGGCCGAAGTGGCGATGGCATGGCAATTGATGCAAAGGGTAACTTATATGTTGCCGCTGGCCTGCATGCCACTCGTAAGACAAGTGAAACACTAGATACGAAACCTGGCATACATGTTATTTCACCGCAAGGTAAGATCCTAGCGTTTCGCGAAACTCCGGAAGACACCATTACTAACTGTACTTTCGGCGGCAAAAACCTGAAAACCCTGTTTGTCACTTGCGGAACAAAGCTACTGGCAATCCCGACACGGATCCCGGGTAAAAGTATTCAATAGGACCCTGATATGGCACTTGCTGACAATCGCTTGCAAAGAACCCTAACGCTTTGTGCATTATATCTTGCACAGGGCATACCCTGGGGATTCATGTCGATAACGCTTGTCTCGTTCCTAAATGATAAAGGGCTGGATGAAGCGGGCGGTGGTAAGCTAAAAGCGATCATTCTTTTGCCATGGGCGTTTAAATTGATTTGGGCACCACTGCTTGACAGTGTCACGATCCGTTCGATGGGGCGTAGACGCTTTTGGATTTTACTGGGCCAACTCGGTATGGCGGCGACGCTGCTTGTGATGTTGTCGCAGGGCGCTGATGTCTTGCGCGGTGAAATGGATGTGGGGCAAGTGGCAGGCTTCTTGGCAATCGCTTTTTTTATTCATAATTGTTTTGCTTCTCTACAAGATGTTGCAACAGATGCACTAGCGGTAGATATTTTGCCCCCCGAAGAACAGGGGCTTACCAATGGACTAATGTGGGGGGCGAAGTTGTTTGGTCAGAGGGGAGGAGCATGGCTGCTTGGCGCGGTTTTGGCGGGCTCTCAAAATGGATTATTTAATGCCGTATTGATTCAATTATTAGCATTAGCATTTATCATGGTTGCACCGATTCTTTTTCTCGAGAGGAAAGGTGAAAAACGGTTCCCTTGGTCCTCTGTAGATATACCTAAAGAGAAAACGTCTGTTTCTTCCGCCCAAAACCCATACCACATCATCCGCAATTTATTTGGTGGATTCTCTTTGATTTCCACCCTAGCCTTTGCTGGTGTTCCGCTGGTTGCCATGCTGGGATTTGGAAGTATTGAAGTTATCAACTCCGCAATGTATACGTCGAAGCTTGGGTGGACCTCGGCCGAGTTCTCCGAAGTGGCTGGGGGATACACGATTCCGTTGACATTAGTTGGCACGATTCTTGGCGGAATATTGGGTGATCGCTTTGGCCGTAGATTGCTCATATGCTTCGCAGTATTAGGATTTTCAATCACAGTGGTTTGTTTTTCCTTGGTCCCCGAGAAATGGGGCTATATGTCCATTGCTACGGTTGAAAGCCAAGAAGCAACCGAGACCCAAACACTAGACCTTAGCGAACTCGCCGTGGACTCGATTGGCGATTTATATTCGTTTAGGATAACTGTCCGTGAAATGGGGGCCGAAGTAGCTAAGCCGAAAATATATAAAACCGGACGTATTGTCAGAGATCAAGCACAGACTCTTGCTCAACAAGTGAATGAGAGCAGCTTAATCAACGGAGAATCTTCGGAGACAGTATTTTTGGCAAAGGATTTGGGAGATGAAAAAATAAGCCTTACCTATAGGAAATCAGCAAACTATCTTCCTGCCATTATTACTGGACCTCGGTCAACGCTGTCAAAGATTTTTCTGGTAGTTTACCCACTGTTTTTTGCCTGCTATGTCGTTAACTTCCTTGCCGGGGCGATGAACTTGTCATGGACCCAATCGGCCGCTTCTATGTTTACTGTTTATATGACGTTATCCAATGTTGGTGATGTTGTAGGTAAAAACGCTGCAGGAGCCATTGCGCAAACATTTACCACGATGGGAGTTTACGGGGAAAGAATTGTAGATTACCCCATGGTTTTTAGAGTTATTGCCGGACTGGCTTTGATGTCGTTGATTCTGCTGCCGGTAATCAACTTTAATTATCTGAAAGAACTTAAAGCTAGTAACACTAATCCTAAGATGACACCGGTTCCGGATGGGTTCACTAAAAATGACCTGCAATTTATCGGCAGGGTTCGCACAGGCTTGTTGTTGCTTATTCCAACGCTTGTGTGGTTCCTGTTAGTATTTATTGATTCTTTAATGCAACGCACTTTGCTGGCCGAGCATTTAGTTTATTGGATAAATATAGCCGCTATAATTTGTAGTTTGGTGGGGCTTGGATTTTTGGTTCAAGCGCCGGTCTGGCACCATGTGCGTTCCATGCTAAGAATGGGCTGTATATTTATTGGTGCTGGCGCTGCTATTCTCGTGATTGATCGTTTCAGCCTGCTGTCTTTGGGAGAATTTCAAGAATATTTGCCTGCTGTAGGCGGCACATGTTTTGTCCTTGCCTTTTTGCTTTCGCTCACTTCGTTGCATGAATTAGGCACTGCTATTTCTGACAAAACAACGGTAGTTTTGAGCTGGCCCCCTTTAGCGATTTTAATGCTGATCTTCCTGATAAGCTGCTTGGTCTACCTTCCCATGAGTGCCGTGGAAGCCTTAAATCAGAGTGCTGTTGGGCCGGAGTTCCCCACGACTTCGATCGGAGGCTTGATAACGATAATTCAGTGGCTGGCAGTAATCATGCTGGTAGCATTTTGTCTGTTTTTGATAAAGGCGTGCAGCGCCTGTAAAAGTTTTTCAGCAAGCGAAACTTAATTTATGCAATCATAAAAGACCTTAATTGTTTCTAACCCAGAATCAGACGATACTGTAACAAGAGGATCGCTTCCAGATTCAACACAACGTTTTGGAGGTTCGGGCATTAGCAAGCCGTATAATTGGTGTTTTTAGGATGAAATTGTCAGGCATTTCAATTAAGTTTTTTTGCTTCATGTTGTTGGTGAATACTGTTGTTGCAGTAGATTCCGATAAAGTGTTTCAGCAAGATGTTGCGCCAATTTTGCAAAAGCATTGCTTTGCCTGCCATAACTCGGAAGATCGCAAAGGCGACTTTGCGATTCAGACCAAAGCAGAAGTACTTGAGTCTGGATATATTGAGTCAGGTGACCCGAATGCCAGCCATTTTCTTGCGGTATTAAAGCCGGATGGTAACGATCCACCGGCGATGCCAAAAGATCGGGAGCCATTGAAACAGGAAGAAATAGAGGTCCTTGCTTCCTGGATTCGAAGCGGTGCTTTCTGGCCGGAAGATTATGTAATCGAAGAGCCGTCTATTAAAAGTACAGACTGGTGGTCTTGGAATCCCTTAGCGCAGCAACCTGTTCCAGCGATGGAGAATCCTTTTGCTAATCGGTTTGAGATTGAAAACCCAATCGATGCTTTTATTCTCGCAAAGCTTTTGGAGAAAGGGCTTGAGCCATCAGCGGCAGCCGATCGAAGGACGCTCGTCCGACGAGTGTATTACGATATGCTGGGGCTTCCACCCACACCGTCACAGGTAGCGGAATTTGTTAGTTCAGACGACCCACTTGCTTATGAAAAGCTGATTGATCAGCTTTTGGCTTCTCCGGCTTACGGAGAACGTTGGGCAAGACACTGGCTGGATGTTGTCAAATACGCTGATACTGCCGGATACGACAAAGACAAGTTACGCCCTAATGCATGGCCCTACCGTGACTACGTCGTTCGCAGCTTTAATCAGGACAAGTCGTATACCCGATTTGTGCGAGAACAACTGGCGGGCGATCAGTTGTTTCCTGGTGCCCCGGACGGCATTCTAGGCCTGGGGTTTATTGCCGCAGGCCCGTGGGATTTTATTGGTCATGTTGAAGTACCGGAAACAAAAATCGATGGTCGTATAGCCAGGTATATTGACCGCGATGAAATGGTTACCAATGCGATGAACACGTTTGTGAGCACCACGGTACAGTGTGCACGCTGTCACAATCATAAATTCGATGCCATCACCCAACAGCACTATTTCAATTTACAGTCAGTTTTTGCGGCGGTGGACAAGGCTGACCGCCTCTATGGGGAAGACCCTGCGGTGGCGGCACGCAAGAAAGTACTTGAGCAGTCCATCAGCGAAGCGACAGATAACTTAGCAGCCTTGCAGCAGGAAGTTGAAGACGAAGCAGGCCCCGCCTACAAAGCAGCCATCGCAGAGTCCGACAAGCTGAAGTCATTTGCAGCGTTAGACCAGCGTGATGATGCCTATGGTTTTCACACGGCCATGCAAAAGACAACCACGGATACGCAATGGGTGCAGGTGGACCTTGGCAAATCAGAGGAATTCGCTGAAATCCGATTGCATCCCTGCAGCGATGACTTTGGTGGAATTGGTAATGGATTTGGATTTCCTGTTCGTTTCAAGATTGAAGTATCGGAGGATCCGACGTTTAAATCCTCGACCCTGATTGCGGATGAAACTCAAGCCGATTACCCCAATATCGGGATCGCTTATTATGCAGCGACTAAACAAGTTGCAGCAAGATATATCCGATTGACTGCGAACAAGTTGTATGACCGCAACGGCACGCCCATGTTTGCTATCTCTGAGCTGGAAGTTTTGACGGCCGATGGAATGAACGCAGCTCGGCAGAAACAAGTGTCAGCCTCTTCCTCGATTGAAGCTCCCACTCGGTGGGCGCGTAAAAATCTCACGGATGGGAAATGGCCTGTCCCGGTAGATATTGTCAAAACACAGCAATGGGCATCCATGCTGGTAGATGCAGAGCAGTTAATAGTCGGGGCGAATACCCCGGAGCGAAAGAAACGAAAACAGGAAATCACTGCAAAAAAAGCCGCTATGACAAAGGAGCTTGCCGAATTGCCACGAGGCCGGATGGTATTTGCGGCGGCGACAGATTTTGTTGCGATGGCTAACTTCAAGCCGACGATGGGTAAGCCCCGTCCGATTAAAGTTCTTCATCGAGGCGACATTCTTCAGGAACGGCAGGCCACCCAGCCGGGAACAATCCCCCTGTTTGATCCGGACGGCACCTTTCAACTTGAAGATACGCATACTGAAGGTGATCGCCGAGTTGCTTTTGCTGAATGGATTGTACGAAAAGACCAGCCGTTGACCTGGCGAAGTATTGTCAACCGAATTTGGCTGTATCACTTTGGGCAAGGTATTGTTACCACGCCGAACGATCTTGGACGTATGGGGCAATTGCCGACGCATCCGGAGTTGCTGGACTGGCTAGCTCTAGAGTTCCGCGATCAAGGGCAGTCGTTTAAGGATATCCATCGGCTGATTCTACTTAGTTCAACCTACCGTCAGACCTCGAAGCATCATGCGGCCAACAGTCAGATCGATAGTGGAAATCAATATCTCTGGCGGATGAACCGTCGAAAATTGTCTGCCGAGGAAATCCGGGATTCGATTTTGCAGGTGAGCGGCCGACTTAATAACCAGATGGGCGGCCCGGGCTATTACCTGTTCAAACTCGAACATCCTCAACACTCTCCGCACTACGAATATCATTTGCATGACCCCAACGATGTAGCGAGCCATCGCCGAAGCGTATATCGCTTTATTGTTCGCAGCCAGCCAGATCCATTTATGACCATTTTAGATTGTGCTGACTCTTCCAAGAGCACGCCTTTGCGGGATGAAACTTTAACCTCGATTCAGGCATTGGCATTGCTAAATAATAAATTCAACCTGGCACTGGCCCAGCACTTTGCAAGTGATTTGCAGGCAACGCAGACAACGCAGGAAGATCAGGTTATTCAGGCCTTTTTCCGTTTAACGGGACGGTTGCCGTCGACGGCTGAGAAGTCTGAATTGTTGGCCTATGCCAAGCAGCACGGTCTGGAAAACCTTTGCCGTTTGCTATACAACTTGCACGAATTTGTTTTTGTGGATTAAGACTTCTGACGAAACCCATGATGAATCACAGTACTAGCCAATCGATATCCAAACCTTCCCGACGCGAGTTTCTTTGGAACTCAGGCGGCGGTCTGGGGGGAATAGCCCTAGCATCTATGCTGGGCGGAGATCCGTTGGCAGCCAATGCCGCCAATGGGGCCTTAGGCGGTGTCCTTCATCATCCACCTAAAGCCAAGCGAGTCATCCAGCTCTTTATGTCTGGAGCAGCCAGCCATATTGATCTGTGGGATTACAAACCATGGCTTGATGAGCACCATGGTGAACCGTCTGACTTTGGTGAGAAAGTGGAGTTATTTCAGAACGGGGCCGGGCCCTGGACAAAGTCCTATTTTCAGTTTCGCCCCTATGGCGACTCAGGCAAGCATCTTAGCGACGCGGTCTCTCCGCTTGGTGAAGTTGTGGACGATATGGCCTTTATCCACAATTTGGTTGGTAAGACCGGTGTTCACAGTCAGGCCACTTATTTGCAGGCCACCGGATTTCAACGGCCCGGATTCCCAGGTATGGGGTCGTGGGTTAGTTATGCATTGGGAAGCATCAACGATAACCTGCCAACATTTGTCGTCTTACCGGATCATCGTGGATACGCATCTAACGGGCCTAAAAATTGGGGTTCAGCATTTCTGCCGGCAAGCAGTCAGGGAACAACCATTTTCCCACAACGTGAGAACCCGATTGAGAATCTAACCGCAAGAGCCAGATTTATTACCACCGAAGGTGAACAAAGCGGTTTACAGTTGCTCAATCGAATTAATAAGAAATATGCCGATCAGCGTCCGGGAGACTCACGCCTGGATGCTCGCATTGAAAGTTATGAATTAGCAGCACGCATGCAGTTGAGTGCTCCCGAAGTTCTGGACATTTCCAAAGAGCCGGCCCATATCCGTAAAATGTACGGTCTGGAAAATGAAGGTGCCACCTATGGTCCGGAGATTAATGTCCCGGAAGAAGCAGAGTATTTTGGCCGCAAGTGCCTGATTGCCAGGCGGCTCTTAGAAAAAGGCGTTAGGTTTGTCCAAATTTGGTCTGGGAATGATAACGGATTCCCACGACGAAACTGGGATAGTCACGAGGATATTTCGAGAGACCATGGCCCACTTGCAAAGGGCATGGCGATTGGAACAGCAGCGTTGATAAAAGATCTCAAACAACGCGATATGCTTAAAGATACTTTGGTGCTTTGGACAACGGAATTTGGTCGCATGCCTAGTAGTCAGGGAAGCAAGGGGCGGGATCACAATCCATTTGTTTTTACCAACTGGCTTTGCGGAGGCGGCACAAAAGGGGGCGTTACTGCAGGTGAATCAGATCAGTGGGGCTTCAAGCCATTGGATCGTGAAAACCCGACCCAAGTCTATGACATTCACGCTACGATGCTTCACTTGCTAGGCATTGATCACAAGCAATTAACGGTTCGTAATAATGGTATCGATCGCCGTTTGACAGATGTCCACGGGCACTTAATCGACGAGATAATTGCTTAGCCTCAGGGTGAAGACCGGGATCGCGCAGAACCCGGAAATTCTTTTGCCTAAACGTGGAATTCATTCTCCAGACGGTTTAGGATGAGTGCATATCGATATCAACAGACCACCCCTATGCGGAGATAATCCCTTGAGACTTCAAAAGACAATCCTTTCGCTGACTCTGACAGCATTCATCGCTGCTCCTGCACTTGCCGGCGAATTAAATGTTCCACCTAAAGGCTGGAAAGCTTTATTCAATGGTAAAGATGTTGACGGTTGGTATGGATGGTCAACGAAAAATCCGGAAACCCTTTGGTCGATGACTGAAGACGAGCAGGCTGCCTACAAAAAAGAAAGCCTCAAAGACATTAATCAACACTGGTCAGTGAAAGACGGTATTCTCGTCAATGACGGTTACGGACTTTATCTGACAACTGAAGCGGAATTCACAAATTACGAGTTGATGATTGATTACAAAACCGTAGCTGGTGCTGATAGCGGTATTTACCTTAAAGCAGTGCCTCAGGTTCAGATTTGGGATTCCACCGACGAAAAGAAATTCGCTATCGGCGGTGACAAAGGATCCGGAGGTCTTTGGAACAATAGTAAAGGAGCCAAAGGGAAAGATCCTTTAGTACTTGCCGACAAAGCTTTTGGTGAATGGAACAGTTTTAAGATTCGCCAGATTGGGGCTCGCACTAGTGTCTGGCTTAACGGAAAAATGGTTGTTGATAACGCCATCATGGAGAACTACTTCGACCGTAGCCGCCCCATTTTCCCGAAGGGGCCTATTCAGTTACAGACACATGGTGGTGAAATTAGCTGGCGAAATGTTTTCGTTCGTGAAATCGGCTCAGATGAAGCAAACAAGATTCTTCGCGAGTCATCCTCCAGCGAAGGCTTTGAATCTGTCTTTAACGGAAAAGATCTATCAGGCTGGGCCGGAGCGGTAAGCGAATACGAAGTCGTGGATGGTGCTATCCAGTGTCAAAAGGGCAAGGGTGGAAATCTTTATACCGAACAGAAGTACAAAGATTTTGTTGTTCGTCTGGAAATAAAAATGCCACCAGCAGGTAATAATGGTCTGGCTATTCGTTATCCGGGAAATGGTAATCCGGCTTATCAGGGAATGACAGAACTTCAGGTTCTCGATACTCAGTATCCGGGCAAGCTTGCTCCTTACCAGTATCACGGCTCAGTTTATGGGCTGATTCCCGCTGCACGCGGATATCTTTATGAAGCTGGTAACTGGAATTATGAAGAAGTGACGGTTCAGGGAACAAAGATCAAAGTTGAACTAAACGGCGCGGTGATTCTTGATGCTGATGTAGCAGAACTGGCAAAGGACCCGGCGGTTCTAAAGAAGCATCCGGGATTGAAACTTCTGGAAGGTCACTTCGGATTTGCTGGCCACAATGATCCGGTTCAGTTCCGAAACATTGAAATTAAAGAACTGAAGTAACAGCAGTTCCTGATCGATCGGGATTTATCTATAGGAAAGAAGCCATGAAAGCAGTCTGGGTTTTCGCCTGCGCAGTTATCTCTCTTGTAGCAGCCAACCTATTGGCTCAAACCAATGTTTATCAAGATGGACAGTTGCCCAATGATCGTCGTCTTGGTGAATTGCGGCATTTAAATAACTATTTCCCTTTTGAGGTTCCCAAAACGACTACGGCATGGGAAGCAAGGCGTGATCAACTACGAATGCGTTTACGAGTAGCATTAGGGTTGTGGCCAGAGCCGGAGAAGACACCATTAAATGTCAAGATTTATGGAAAGTCTGTACGGGATGGATTCACAGTAGAGAAGGTTAATTTTGAAAGTTATCCCGGACACTTTGTATCCGGGCTTCTGTTCCGGCCTGAAAATCCAAAAGGCAAATTACCTGCTGTACTGACTCCACATGGTCATGGTGGTCGCATGCAGGATCACGGCGAAAAAATTAAGTCGTTGATTGAAAATGGGGATGAGAAGCATGAGAGTTCGGGCAGGTACCCAAAACTGGCCCGGTGTGCGCAATTGGCCCGCATGGGTTGCATTACTTTCATTTATGACATGGAAGGGTATGTCGATTCATTGCAGATTCCGATGGAAGTATCCCATCGGCTAAACGATCGTCGGGCCGAGCTTGAATCGCCAACACAATGGGGGTTCTTTTCGGCTCAGGCTGAAATGCGAATGCAAAGTATCATGGGAGTTCAGACTTGGAATTCAATTCGAGCATTGGATTTTCTGGAGTCGTTGCCGGATGTGGATGCACAGCGTATTGGCATTACTGGCGGAAGTGGTGGTGGAACCCAGACTATTCTGCTTGGTGCTTTAGATCCTCGCCCCATCGTCTCCTTTCCACAAGGTATGGTCTCCACATCGATGCAGGGCGGATGTCCTTGTGAGAACTGTAGTCTGTTACGAGTTGATACCGGCAACGTGGAACTAACGGCTTTGTTTGCTCCACGGCCGATCGCAATGACAGGTGCGAATGACTGGACCAAGGAAATTCAAACGAAAGGTTATCCCGAACTGCAGGAACTCTACAAAATGGTTGGCGATGTGGAAGATGTCTTCTGCATTTCCTATTTAAACTTTGGTCACAACTATAACTATGTCACCCGACGCCACATGTATCACTGGTTCAACCGGCACATGCAGCTTGGATTGAAGGAACCAATTGTTGAGCATGATTGGAAGCCTCTGACGGCGGATGAATATACCGTTTGGGATGACAATCATCCGGCACCAGAAGCGGGTGTGCCACATGAGATTAAACTGCTAAAAGTGATCGATCAGGACAGTAGTCAGCAGATTACTGAGGCCCTAAGGTCATCTGAAAATAAAGTCGAAACGCTCCAAGCCCTTCATGGTGCCGCGCTCAAAGCAATTGTTGGTCGGGGCCTGTCGTCGATGAAAGAGATCAGTCGTGAAAAGGTTGATAAATTTGAGCGTGATGGCTATTTGGAATTCACAGATATTCTCAGATATGAGTCAGCTCAGGAAGAAATCCCGGTGGCGTCATTTTATCCAACGACGAAGCCATGGTCCGGCACGGTCGTCATCTGGGTTGATGGCGAAGGTAAATCCGGAATGTATGGCAGTGACGGTAAGCCAAATGCTAAAGTAGCAGCGCTGTTGGATTCCGGAGCTTCCGTGATTGGTGCGGACTTACTTTATCAGGGTGAATTCCTCAAAGACGGCGGGCGACTGGACCAACAGCGATTAGCCACAACCACCTCACGAAAAGTTCCGGCGTATACCTATGGTTATAACGATACGTTGTTCGTTCAACGGGTCCACGACCTCTTAACCCTGATTTCATTTGTTGCAAATGACCAACATGGAACGAAGGATATTGTTCTGGTCGGATCGAAGGGTGCAGGTCCCATAGCGGCCACCGCTCGGGCATTGGTTGGCGAAGTGGTGCACACAGCTATCATTGACACTCAGGGGTTTCGGTTTGGTACGATCACTCAATTTGACGATGTGGACTTCCTGCCCGGCGCGATTAAATACGGGGACTTGCCGGGCATTTTGGCCCTCAACGCTCCTCATCGATTGATCGTAGTGGGCGAAGAGCCCCCGGCATTCACCAGAGCCATATACGGAGCCGACACCACGCGAGTGAAATCCGCCAAATCGATTTCTGAAGCGTTTTAGAAAACACGGCTTTAGCTTAAAGAGAAAGAATTATGAGCAAACTAAACCGACGACAAATGCTTTCAACGACAGCAGCCGTAGGGAGTGCTCTAGCTGCATCTCAGGTACAGGCTGAAAAGGAAATCAAGGTGAGTAAACGAATTCGACGCGTTGCTAAAAACGGCAAGATCAACCACTCGATTGTTGCCTGGTGCTTTCAGGATTATTGGAGCCCCGATGAATTGATGCCGATTGCCAAAGAGATGGGATGTGACAGTGTCGAGCTTATGGACTCTAAATACTATCCGGATCTAAAAAAGAATGGCATGGAGTGTGCGATTGCAGGGATCGATATTGGCGGCCCTCCGTTTATGCAGGGCTTTAATAACCCCAAATACCATGACTTGGTGATCGCAGCCACGAAGAAGTCAATTGATGAGTGTAAGGAATTTGGCTGGAAAAAGGTCATTGCTTTTACAGGATATGAAGAAGGGCTCACGAAAGAAGAGGGCGCGGCGAATTGTGTCACAGGTTTCAAGGAGGTTGTTGGATATGCGGAAAAAGCAGGAGTCACAATCTGTCTGGAGCACCTGAATACTCGAGATGACACTCACCCCATGAAAGGCCATCCGGGTTATCAAGGCGATGATGTTGAGTACTGTATCGATATTCTCAAAAGTGTTGGTTCTCCGAATCTGAAATTGCTATTTGATATCTATCATGTGTCTATTATGAATGGCGATGTGATTCGCCGTATTCACGAACATAAAGATTGGCTTGGCCATATTCATACGGCCGGGAATCCGGGCCGTGCTGAATTGGATGATCAACAGGAAATTAATTATCCCGCTTGTATGCAGGCTTTGGTCGACATTGGTTATCAAGGCCACGTGGGCCATGAATTCATTCCAACAAGAGATCCGGTTGCAGGATTGCTACAGGCCATAGAATGGTGCGATATATAGCTTATTTTGGATTCTAATCATCGAAGTCGATATTTTACGATCGCCGATTTTGAGGTTAAAATTCAGGGATGAAGAACTTCAAAACAATTGCCCTTGCTGGTCTCTGCCTTTTATTAGCAGTGGCTTCGGCTGTCCAGGCCACCAAGCCGGGCGGGACTCGAAAATTCAAGTCGACCGTTTTGCCGATTTTGCAGGCTAAGTGCTTTGGATGCCATGGTGCGGATGTTCAGGAAGCGGATATTCGTTTAGACAATCTTTCCACCGACTTCCTTGCTGATCGGGCGGCTGCAACAGCCTGGCACGAGGCAATGCATGTCTTGAATAAGGGCGAGATGCCGCCTGAAGAAGGTGAGCCTCTGACCGCTAAAGAGCGTAGTGTTCTGGTGAATTGGATACGCAGCGAAATTGATCGAGTGAAGGCCGAGCTAAAAAGTACAGGTGGCCGCGTGGTCCTGCGTCGTCTTAATCGCACAGAGTATCAAAATACGATGAAAGATCTTTTTGATCTCGAAATGGACTATGCGCGTGATTTACCTCGTGAAGGGGCATCTCCGGACGGTTTTAAGAACAATGGTCAGTCGCTGCAAATGACAGCGATACAACTGGAATATTATCTTGACGCTGCCCGTCGAGCTTTAGATAGAGTGATTGTGACTGGTGAGCCTCCGGAAATCTTCGAACATACTTTTGAAAAGAGTAATGTTGGTGACAAGTGGTTTAATTACGAAGTTTCCAATTACCTCGGACGTTGGCAAGGCTTTTACGGCAAGATGGTGGACACCTATCCTGAAGAAGGTGATTATCTGGTAACAGTGACCGCCCGGGCAGAGCTTCCCAAAGAGAGAGGGGCTCCATTGATGGAAGTTTCCGTTGGCTATCGCCCCGATACTGAACAGATTTGGGAAGTTACTGAAACGGTTGAAATTACCCAATCTGAGTCGACGACTTATGAGTTTACAGGGCGTGTGGAAAATCATCCCTTACCGGTTCGTGGCCAGGGAAAGTTCCCTGGATTGGTAGTGAGAGTTCTTAATCAATATGATGACGAAGCAGGCAAGCCTAAGGAAGTGGAACTAGAACGTGACGGCAAAAAGAAGAAAGGTTTTCCGGCAGAAGAAGGTTACCCCATTATTCATATTGAAAAGGTGACTTTCAAAGGGCCTGTTTATGATCAATGGCCTCCTCAGCGACATCGTGACATATTATTTGATTCCGAAATGCGGGAAATTGACGAGCAGGCTTATGTTGCGCTGGTGATGCAACGATTTTTGAAACGAGCCTTTCGCCGACCAGCGACTCAGGCAGAGGTCCAGCGATTTGTAGACTTTTATCTTTCGATTCGCGGAGACTTCCCAGGTTTTGAAGAGGCGATGAAAGAGACACTGGCAATGGTGTTGATTAGTCCCCCGTTCCTATATTTGGTGGAGCCATCCCAAGATAAAAAACGGGATTTGGACGACTGGGAACTGGCTTCTCGCTTGTCATACTTTTTATGGAGCACGATGCCGGACCAAGAGTTATTTGATTTGGCAGCAGCGCGTCAGCTTTCCAGGCCGGCAGTATTGGCGGCTCAGGTAGAACGAATGTTGCAGGACGATCGCGGCTGGCGATTTTATCAGCAATTCACTGACCAATGGTTGAAGCTGGAGAATACTGCTCAAATTGCAATCGATACGGGGACCTATAAGGGATTCCAGACAGACCTTAAGGAAGAAATGTTGCAGGAGACACGACATTTCTTACGTCACTTGATTTTGAATAACCTGAGTGGGCTGAATTTACTCGATGCGGATTTCACGATGCTCAATGAACGGCTCGCTCGCCATTACGGAGTGGAAGGCGTCGTTGGAAATACCTACCGTCAGGTAGCTCTGACCGATGAGACACGTGGTGGATTGCTGGGGCAGTCGAGTATTTTAATGCTGGGGTCAACAGGAAAAGATTCCCACCCTATTCGCCGAGCTGTTTGGTTGAGAGATCGATTGTTAAATGATCCTCCCGCCCCGCCTCCCCCCGATGTTCCCGATCTTGATGAAATGAATCCCAATTTTGCGAAGCTTTCCGTTCGTGAACAACTAGAAGTCCATCGCAACAAAGAGTCTTGTGCGTCATGCCACCGCGGTATTGACCCTTGGGGCATCGCGTTGGAAAACTTTGATGCGATAGGCCTGTTTCGTACGGAAGTGCATCAAAAACCAGTGGTTGCAACGGATACGCTGCCCAATGGCACAGAGCTAGATGGTGTCGTTAGTCTGAAAAAATATTTGGTTGAAAATCGTAGCGAAGATTTCGCGAGAGCATTGGTATCCAGGCTGACGGTCTATGCGTTAGGCCGCAATCTAGAGTTAAGTGACGAGGATTTAATTGACGATTTAACTAATAGTTTTGAACGTAATAATCATCTGATCATGGCTTTGATTCAGGATTTAGTGGCTAGCGAAGCATTCCAGACTAAATAGTCTTTGGTGGCAATTACTCTGTACGTTAAAATGGATATTTGAGATTATTTATGTGGCTTAACAGTCCGCACGGATGATAACAGAACCTGCGAGGCAATCATTATGAAATCATGGCACTTAGATCGTCGTACTTTCCTGCTTGGTAGCGGTGTTTCCATGGCGCTTCCATATATGGAAGCCATGGGTGAACAACTTCAGGCAACCGACTTGCCTGCACGCATGTGTGCGATGTATTTTCCGTTCGGTATTAGTCTGCCGAAAGAAGATAGTGACCTGCATAAATGGCGGTGGTTTCCGGACGGTGAGGGCAAGGATTTTACTTTCAATGAGAGTTTGAAGTCACTGGAGTCTGTCCGCAAGTCTGTCACGGTGATTGGCGGGATGTCCCACCCCAATGGCCGCCGCATGGGCGGTCATGATACTGGTGACACATTCCTTACAGGCGCACTGTTCGATAAGAAGCTTTTGCATAATACGGTTTCGGTTGATCAGGTCGCAGCAAATGCGATTGGTAGCCAGACTCGATTTGCATCGTTGACGATGAGTACAGATGGTGGTGTTGGTGAGCCAACGCGATCAAGTACTTTGAGCTATGACGATAAGGGCCGCCCAGTCCCGGCCTTGAATCAACCAGAGATGATTTTCAATCGTATGTTCGGCTCAGCCGATGCTGATTTGCAACGTAATCATCGTCGTCTTCGAAGTGCCAGCAGCATGCTGGATTTGGTTCTCGAAGATTCGAATAGACTCCGCCGCCGATTGGGCCGACGTGACCAGGAAAAACTCGATGAATACTTGTCTTCTGTACGGCAGATAGAGCAGCGAGTGAAGAACACGCAGAAGTGGCTTGATATTCCACTTCCTTCACTAACCGACGAAGAACGAGCTGTTTTAAAGCTGGATGCTGACACCGAAGCTCCTAAAGAATATATGCGAACCATGTATGACTTAATGTGGTTAGCCTTTAAGACGGATTCAACTCGGGTTGCAACCTACCAGATCGCTAGCATGGCTGATGCTTCGAGCGTGGCCGGACCTTTTCCGTTCCGCGAAGGATTCAAAGCGAATCTGCACTCGCTTGCTCATGGTTGGAACAAGCCGGAAGGAGCGGTGGCGCTTGGTGAATGGGATCAATTTATGGTCGAACAGCTGACTTATTTTCTGGAAAGGCTGCACGCAACCCAGGAGGGCGATGGGACGCTTCTTGATCGCACGATGGTCCTCTACGGCAGTAGCAACAGTACGACCCACAACAACAGTAACTATCCATTAGTGTTTGCGGGCGGTAACAAATTAGGGCTGACGCATAATCAGTACCTTAAAGTGACCAATGATGTACCCATGTCCAATTTGTTTGTAACTATGCTAAACAAGATGGGTGTGGATGCTCCGGTATTCAAGGATAGTACGGGAGAACTTTTAGGCGTTCAGGCCTAAGCTTTATCCAGCGACCGAGTTTTGTTGGTGGCCGCGACAATTAGCCTCTAAATGTTCGCCGATGGACGTTAAGATAAAGGTATGAAACCTTCCCGCCTTTTATTATGCCTTGCAGCCTTGTTGGCATGTACCTCGTCCCTGCTTGCCGCAGGCGTCCTTTCCTATGAGAAAGATGTGCGCCCCATTCTGAAGGCCCATTGCTTCCACTGCCATGGCGAAGAGGAAGAACTCGGTGGTGGCCTCGATTTAAGACTGAAGCATTTCATGTTGACCGGCGGTGATTCCGGGCCAGCAATCGTTGAAAGCCAGCCGGATCAAAGCTTGTTGGTCGACTACCTTACCACGGGTCTTATGCCCCCGGAAGATATCGCTGTTCGCCCTACGGAAAAGGAAATTGCAACCATTGTCAACTGGATCGCCGGTGGGGCAACGATCGCCGGTGTTGAACCAGTGACCATTGATCGTGGTTTCTATATTACGGAACAAGAACGCCAATTCTGGTCGTTTAAACCGGTAATTCGGCCAGTATTGCCAACGGTTATCAATTCCCAATTGGCACGGAATCCAATCGACCTGTTTTTACTGGACAAACTTGAGAAAGCTGAGCTTACGTTTTCATCTGAGGCTGAGCGTGAAGTGTTGATTCGCCGGGCTTATCTGGATTTGACAGGATTACCACCATCACCTCAGGCAGTAAAGTCTTTCGTGGCTAATGATGATCCGGCGGCTTATGAAAACCTGATCGATCAATTACTCGCGTTGCCACAATACGGTGAGCGATGGGGCCGTCATTGGCTGGATGCTGCAGGTTATGCGGATTCAGAAGGTCAGGCCGACGCGGATGTTGAACGACCGTGGGCTTATTTCTATCGGGACTATGTGGTGAAGTCGTTCAATCAAAACAAGCCATATGACCAATTCATTCAGGAGCAGCTAGCCGGAGATGAATTGATTAGCAGTCAGGTTGCAGACATGACGCTAGAGCAAGTCGAAACACTTGCGGGCACAGGTTACTTACGAATGGTAGCAGACGGCACCGGTTCCGGCGCCGGGGATGACGAAGGGCGAAATGCGGTTGTTAGTGACACGCTGAAAATGGTCACGTCATCCCTGACAGGACTCACGGTTGGTTGTGCTCAATGCCATAATCACCGCTACGATCCGATTTCGCAAAGAGACTATTATCGCATTCGAGCGATCTTTGAACCGGCACTTAACTGGAAGTCATGGAAAGCCCCTCAAAATCGTCAGATTTCACTGTATACCCAAGCTGACCGAGAAGCGAAGGCGTCGACCGAAGCGAAGATCAAAGAAATCGAAGCGGAGCGAGTTAAAAAACAGCAAGAGTATATCGACGCGACCTTTGAAAAGGAAATCGCGAAGTTGCCCGAGGATGTCAGGCAGTTAGTTCGAGATGCTCACACGGTTGCTGAGAAAGATCGCACCGAAGAGCAGAAAGCGCTGATCAAGAAATATCCCAGCACCGTGGTTACACCCGGAAACCTGTACCTGTTCGACCGACCGGCTTCTGATGACCTGAAGACTTTCACAGAACGCCAAACGAAACTTCGCGAAGCATTGAAACCTGAAGAATTCCTGCGGGCCCTTACGGAGCCGGTGACGGAGCCGCCGGTTACCCATGTATTTTCCCGCGGTAACTTTGATAGCCCATTGGATTCTGTTGAACCAGGTGAGCTATCTGTTCTCAGCGGTTTGGCCGCCAACAAAATACCTTTGAATGAAGAATCACTAACTACGACTGGTCGGCGACTTGCATTTGCAAAGCTACTAACCAGCGGTGAACACCCATTAGTGGCCCGTGTAATGGTTAACCGAATTTGGTCGCATCATTTTGGTGTGGGTATCGTTGATACGCCAGGCGACTTTGGCTTTCTTGGTAGCCGACCCAGCCACCCGGACTTATTAGACTGGCTGGCGGATGAATTTATTCAAAATGATTGGGACATAAAGCATATTAATCGATTGATCATGACTTCGATGGCGTACCGACAGACTTCAACGCGAAACGATAAGGGTAATGAAGCTGATCGACAGAAACGACTTTTGTGGTCGATGCCGGTGCGTCGGATGGAAGCTGAAGTCGTACGGGATGCAGTTTTGGCAGTCTCAGGCATGCTTGATTACCAAATGGCCGGTAAGCCGATCCCGGTAATGGCTGATAGAACAGGCCAGTGGGTAATTGGTAAAGAGAACTTGAACGCCGGGCGACCTGGTCCGGTCATCGAAATGGAAGGTCAGCAGTATCGTCGTAGTCTGTATGTTCAGGTGAGACGAAGTCGACCATTAGCAGTGCTGGAGCCATTTGATTTACCAGAACTTGCTCCAAATTGTACGAAACGTCCTTCTTCGACCGTGCCTACCCAATCACTCGAATTGCTTAACAGCGATTTTGTGACCGCTCAGGCGCGTTTTTTCGCGGTGCGTTTGACAAACCAGAGTCAGGACATTGAAACGCAGGTCGCTGAAGGGTGGCGTCTCGCATTTAGTAAAGAGATTTCCGCTCCGGAAAAGGCTGATGCGATTGAGTTTGTTACACGGATGCAGGCTTTGTTGAGTAAAGAATATGAAGCGAAGCAATTGAATGATGATCCCATCATCGATGCCGTAGGTCTCTACTGCCAGGCACTGTTAAGCAGCAATCAATTTCTCTATATCGAATAGGGTTTACTCGCCATGGACAAGAATACAACGCGACGAGATTTGTTAGGCTCTGCCGGTATGGGTCTGGCGGGGTTATTGGCGGCGATCAATTTTAAAGATCGGCGTCTGCTGGCCAATCCGGCCAAGCCAGACTTGGTTGGAAAGAGTTTTAATACCACTGAAAAGCCTGCACCGAAACCAGCCAAAGCAAAAGCCATGATCTCTTTGTGGATGCAGGGCGGCCCTAGTCAAATTGATATGTTTGACCCTAAAGAGGAATTGATGAAACGGGATGGGGAAACATTCCCGGGGGACATCAAGTACGATAATGCGGCACAGGCCAGCTCCAAAATCATGGCCCCGCCCTGGAAATTCCGACCTCACGGTGAGTGTGGGATGGAGATGTCTGAACTTGTGCCTTATATGGGATCGATCGCTGACGACATCACCTTGATACGTTCGATGCATACCGGAGTTAATAATCATGGTCAGAGTATCCGGGCGATGAACAGCGGCACAACAGCTGCTATGCATCCGGTGCTAGGCAGCTGGTTAACCTACGGACTCGGTGGTCAAACCAGTAGTCTTCCTCCTTATATGGCCCTCATCGATCCCGGGCAATTGCCGGTTGACGGTGTGGGTAATTGGCACAACGGTTATCTCCCTTCGATTTATCAGGGAACCGTGATTCGCCCAACGGAGCCACGGATTTTAAACCTCACCCCCCCAGCTCGGCTTGAGGGTGCGCCTCAGAAGCAACTCCTATCATATCTGCAGCAGTTGAATGAGTCAGACCTCAGTCGGAAACCAGGTGAATTTGATTATCAGGCTCGTATCGACATGTATGAATTGGCCGCGCGCATGCAGACAGCTGCCGTCGAGGCAATGGATTTAAGCGGTGAAACGGAAGAGACAAAGAAGCTTTATGGCATTGACCGACCAGAGACGAAGGACTTTGGTACTCGGTGTCTGATCGCTCGACGAATGGTTGAACGTGGTGTGCGATTCGTGCAGGTCTTTACACAGAACCAATTTTGGGATCATCACGGATCAATTCTCAAGTCGCTTCCTAATGCTTGTATGAAAGTTGACCAACCGTCCGCAGCGTTGGTAACAGATTTGAAACGCAGGGGCTTAATCGACGAGACGATTGTGCACTGGGGTGGCGAGATGGGCCGGCTTCCCGTGATTCAAAATGACACTGGAAAGCAGAATATTGGCCGCGATCATAATACCTATGGGTTTACTCAATGGGTTGCCGGCGGCGGATTCAAAGGCGGTTATGTTCATGGTGCTACCGATGACTTCAGTCATAAAGCAGTCGAAGATATTGTCAATCACTACGACTATCATCACACATTATTTCACCTGTTTGGCCTCGATCCCGAAGACCTCTATTTTGAGCATAATGGCCAAAAACGACGCCTCATTCAGGCAGACCAAAGTAAGATTATTACGAAGTTACTGGCCTAAACCCCCTCGATTGGGGAAGGCGACAACTGGTTTTGAGATGGCTTGATCGCCGATTCTTATAGTGTCTGATTAGCGTGTCTGATATTATTTACATAAGCCTTAAGTATTTGCCGTTCATTAATTGAAATTGGAAAAACGATGAGTCAAAAGTACTGTGATGGAGTGAGTCGCCGTAACTTTCTTGAGGTCGGCGCGTTGTCCGGTCTTGGGCTCGCACTACCGCAGTTTCTTCAAGCAAATGCTGCACAAAAGACTCCAAATAACTGTATTCTGATTTGGACTCGGGGTGGGACAAGCCATCATGATACGTTGGACCCAAAGCCCGATGCACCAACAAGTGTTCGAGGTGAATTTGGTGTTATCGATACTGCCCTGCCAGGCGTGAAGTTTACCGAGGTTTGCCCTAATCTGGCAAAACACGCAGATAAGTTTTCTGTATTACGTGGTTGGAATCCTAAAAATGGCAGCCACGGGCATGCGGATCAGTATGTGATGAGTGGTCGCAAGTTTAATCAGGCTATCGGTTATCCCACTTATGGTAGTGTCGTTAGCCAGTTTCATGGCTTCAAAACGGCGATGCCTCCGTTTATTCAATTGGGTGATCAAATAGACCGTCGGTTTGGTGGTGGCACCTCCGGTATTCTGGGTCTGGAATACAACCCTTTCGAAATTTCATCTGATCCATCGGCTGAAAGTTTTGTTGTTCGCGATATTACTCCCCCCCAGGGTGTGACATTCGAACGTATCGATCGTCGTAAAAATGCTTTGTCGAAGCTGGATGCTCTTCAGCGTAAGACCGACCTGCAGCAGGAAGCTTTTGCTGCATTAGACGAGCATTATGAAGCAGCTTTGAACATGATCACAGCGCCGGAAACCAAGAAGGCTTTTGCGATTGATTCTGAAGAAGACGCACTACGGGAAGCTTATGGTAAAAATCGACTTGGTCAAAGTTGTTTGATGGCACGCCGCTTAATCGAATCCGGAGTTCGATTTGTAACGGTGACTGATGGGGGTTGGGACACCCACCAAAACAACTTCAAAGGCCTTAAAGGCCGGATGCCTCCTGTTGATCAGGCGATTCCTCAATTGATTATTGATCTTGAGCAACGAGGGCTTTTAGAGACAACACTTGTCTGCTGGTTCACCGACTTCGGTCGTACTCCAAAGATCAACTCAGCCAGCGGTCGAGACCACTGGGCGAGTACAGGGTTTGCTTTAATGGCTGGAGCTGGAGTACCTGCAGGAACGATCTTAGGGGCCACGGATAATGAAGGCGGCTATGTTTCCAAGGATGAATATTTTACGGAAGATATCGCCGCAACCGTTTACTCGAAGTTGGGAATGCCAATAGACATGATCGCTCACGCTCCTGACAGTCGACCAATTCGTTTAATTGAAGGCCGTCCAATCAGGGAATGGATGTAAGGGATAAACAACGTGTTTAAGTTTACAGGCAAAACAGTCAGACATTGTGATGGTGTTTCCCGTCGCGACTTTTTGACCGCAGGTGCAGCTGGTATGGTTGGCCTGACGCTTGCAGATTTATTGCGTCTCGAAGCGCAGGCCGGTATTGGGTCATCCAATAAAGCGATCGTCAATATCCACCTCGATGGCGGTCCGCCACAGATGGATACGATCGATATGAAGCCAGAGGCTCCTGCCGAAACTCGTGGTATTTTCCAGCCGATTTCGACTAACTTGCCAGGTTTCCAGATCTGTGAATTAATGCCTCAGATGGCTCAACATGCGGATCAGTTTGCGTTTGTTCGCAGTATGGTTGGTGCGGAAGGGCGTCACGACGCATTCCAGTGTATGTCCGGTTTTTCGACCAAGGATATGGAAGGCTTTGGTGGTCGCCCGGCCATGGGTTGTGTTTTAACCAAGTTGCTTGGGAAAGTCACGGATCCAGCGCCAACTTATGTCGACCTGATGCAGGGTCGGCCTTTGGTTCGGAACAGCGGTCGACCAGGGTTTTTGGGGCCATCTTATAAACCGTTTCGCCCCGACCTTTCAGATATTTTCAGTCGCCCACTGGAAACCGGGATGCAGGGCGAATTGTCTCGATTAGGTTCAAATCATACGACCAGCCTTTCGCTGAATGCAGAGTTGAATGCGGATCGTCTTGCTAACCGTAATACACTTTTAGCGGGACTGGATAAAATTAGGCGCGAAGTTGACGCCAGCGGCATGATGGACGCAATGGATCGATTCTCGCAGCAAGCGACCGGCATTCTGTTGTCAGGACAGTTCGCTAATGCTCTGGATCTGTCGAAAGAAGATCCTAAAGTGGTGGAGCAGTACAAGCCCAAGTGGTCGGTTAGCAGTCAGCGATTTAGCACCGCGGATGAACCGAAAGCTGCTTTGAAGTTGCTAATGACCCGCCGACTACTGGAAGCCGGCGTTCGATGTATCAGTGTCACGTTTAGCGATTTTGATACCCACTCGGACAACTTCAATCGGATGAAATATACATTGCCAATTGTTGACCATGCGATTGTTACGTTTATGAAAGATCTGCAGTCGCGAGGCATGCTGGATGATGTTTCTATCGTTCTTTGGGGTGAATTTGGGCGGACGCCAAAGATCAATTCCAAGGCTGGTCGTGATCATTGGCCTCGTGTGGCCCCAGCCATCTTCGCTGGTGGCAAGATGAAAGTCGGGCAGGTCATTGGCTCGACCGATAAGCTTGCTGGCGAAGCAACCAGTCGGCCGATTCATTATCAAGACGCGTTGTACACGCTCTATCATAATCTTGGCATTCTGGCTGATCGTACGACAATTGATGACCCTACCGGCCGGCCGCAATATTTGCTGGATCAGGGAAAGATGATTCCTGAGCTGGTTTAGTTTGAGTCAATCCAGATTGGTTCGAGCTATATCTATTCTTAAGATCAGACATGAAGCCGTCTGCCA
>PAAT01000143.1 GCA_002698965.1 Rhodopirellula sp.
CCCATCCCCGCCGCCGACGCCCCCGAGGATTGCGCTGGGAGCGTCCGCGCTGGACACCACCCAAGAGAACCTCGACGCGGCCACCACGGTCTACTACGTGGGACAGGACAGCGGCACGCCCTCTGCCTTCTGGGGCGGTTCGCAGCACCCAAACGACTACGTCGACATTGCCGCGGGGACCAAGATCGTCTTCTACTTCAACCAGAACAACAACATCATGCTGTTTTACGACGGCGACATTACCGTCGCCGAGAGTTGGTGGACGGGCTGCACGCTGTGGAGCGCCACCTCCGACACCCTCGCGGGCTTTGGCACGAACGGCGGCACCGTGCTCAATCCGATGCTGTCGGACTGCAGCTTTTGCTGCGGCATCCAGCAAGGTTCTGCGTGCTGCGGCAGCTACTGCGCGCGCAAGTACGAGGTGGTGGTGCCCGTGGCCGGCTACCTGTTGTTCGTCTCGGGCTCAAACTGCGGGTCGGGCACGAAAATCCGTTTTAGCGTGTCGTAGTGTAAGAAAAAAAAAACTGAAATTTGCATACATCACCCATCAGCACTAACCCACACCAATCGATATGGAAGGGTGGGACGAAAAAGTGCTCAGCGAATGCACCGCGTCGCCGCTCTCGTTTACCGCCTTGAGCAGCACCGGAGCGGACGCGTCCAAGCTCGATTTTGCCGTCGCCGTCATGTCCACAACATTCTGCGTCGCCGCCTCCATGTTGGAAGTCACCGCGTGCGCGTGGCTGAGCGCATCGGAAATGGTCGCCATCATGTCCCCCGCGTCCATCATGTGCATCAAGTCGCTCATCTTGTCAAATACCAAAGACATTAGCACGACCCCCACGACGATAAACGCCAGCACTATAGCCACCATGGTCCACTGTATGACGTTCCAGCACTTGCGTGCCTCGGGGGTGTTCATCACAGACGTCTGTCGGTTGTAGCCGCCGCGGTGGATCAGGCTCTCTCGTTCGTCCAAGGTCGACAAAGGAGTGCCATTTGGTACCGTCGTCGTAGGTGCGGAGTTGTAGTAGTGAAAGTGGCTTTGGGGCGGCTGTCGAAGCTGCGTTGGCACTTGCGGCAAAAAGGGGCGGCTTTCTGCGATGCGAAACGGAGACTTTCGCTGTGGCGGTTGCGATGGTTGCGGCTGCAATTGCATGTGCGTTGCAGAGAGCGTGCCATACTTTACTTCGCTAGCGTGCGCGTAAATCTAAAGCCACAACCTCGCGAACGCCATGCTTCCAGTCGCGGCGTACGATCACCAGCAACACCAGCGCCTGCCTCCACGAAGACCCACTCGATTCTGCCTAATCGTCACCGTGATATTGATTGTTGCGGCAGCGGCAACGGCGGCTAGTTTTTACATTGTGTGATGGAATTCAAGCTCTGGGCACTGGTCTTGCTCATTCTAGACCAAAACGGTCTTCCAAGTCCTAGACCCGGCACGGCGGGCTATGTGCTAGACGCCGGCGCCAACGACGGCGCCAGCGCGCAAGGAATCGCTCGGGCACTCGAACGCGCCAACATGGAGGCGGTGCGCGTGCTCGCCGTCGAGCCGCTGCGGAGCAACGTGGTCGTCATAGAAGCACGCACAAAGCAGCACCCGAACATTGAAGCGTTGCATGCAGGCCTTGGTGCAGTCAACGGTAGCATTGGCCACTATCCGCTTGAGATGAACAGCCGGCGCGGCAGCATCCACTTGCAAATCAACTCCTGGACGCCCAGGCTTCACACCGGCGAAGCCTTTTATCCCATCGTGACCGTAGACGCGCTGTTTGCCGAAGAGACGCAACGGACGCTGCTGTTTGCGCACCTGGACCTGGAGGGGATGGAGCACATCGTGTTGTCGGCGGCCAACGAGACCATCATGCGCGACCGGCCTATTATCACCGTAGAAACGTATCCAGTCAAGATTCCCGCGCAACACGAAGCCGTCATGGCTTACCTCGACTCGATCAATTACAGAGTCTTCACCGTCGAAGAAATCGTCGGAGGGTACAAGGACGGGCGCAACCGCGTCGCCATTCCAAAGGAACGGCAACACCTCATGTGGATAGCCAATCACTATTTTTACGGCGGAATCGGTAAAGTCAACTGACAGAGTTGCGATATCAAAAAATTTGCGCGACTATGCAACAGACACACAATACGCAGATTCCAGACACAGACAGGATCAACAGTCTTGCAATCGAGTTGATCTGCATGCCCGAGGCCTTGTAGGCATCGTAACGGCTTGCAACGCGGTTGTAAATTTTTTTCGCATTCTTGTCCGACTCTTTTTTTGCAAGCCGGTCGGCCTTGGAAGCCGCCCGCCCAGAGGAGCGCGCCATGGTTGTATCATATTACATACTACGCAGTGGCAACCCAAACTTGCAGTCATCTCTACTGCGCGTGGAGCCCAGTTTTGTAAAACTTTGCGAAGACGCTGCTTACAACGGACGCAGGTGCCGTCGACACGGGCTCAACCTTTGCTCCATACGCCACATTCAAATTATTCACCCTCCTCTCCAGAGCTGCAAGTCGTGCTTCAAGCGTTCCATTGTCACCGCCGGTGCGCCCACGATAAGTAGGCCCAGCATTCTCAATATCATTCCAAGAGCTCCACCTAAATTGAAAGTCTGCTTCATTTTGGGCTTGCAGGGTTTCTCTGGCCTTTTCTGGGGTAATGTTAGCCCACTCATTTCGGAGCTCCTCCAGCGATTGCGGGGCTTTTCGACGGAATCCTTCAGGAAAAAGAGCTTCTAAGATATTTTCCAGCCTTTCAAGCCGTAGGTCATGAGTCAAGCCGCGACGCTCCTCTTCGTTTATCTCCAATTGCCTCATTTTCCGTGCCACCGGTGCACGGAGTCGTTCCATGTAATTACGAACATCGTCTTGTGTAACTGGTATCCGTTGCGGCTCAGGTTCAGGTTGTGGAACCGTCCTGAAACCTAACCCGTCCATGGCATTTTCATCATCTGCCATGGTTATCTACTACAACTTCACACACACACGCACAGACTTATCCACAAGCGGCTCTACACAATTTCATGCAATTTTTGAACGGCGTCGTAGATTTGCTTGTACTGGCCCGAGTTGAGATCGGCGCTCTCAATGGCCTCGGAGACTTTTGCAAAGCCTTCCCGACGGCTCCGCGTTTTCTCATCCGCTTCCAACGGGCCGTCGATCCACTTGGTCGCAATCCGGACGTCGTCCCTGTACTCGACGATGCGCAAGATCGACTCCGAGTCGTCGCCGCCGCCAATCAGCCGGTGCACGGCAAAGCCGTGCTTCTGGCCGTACCTGTAAGGCGTCTCCAGCGTGTGCCCGGATGTAAACTGGGCCATCTGAATGCCGTGCTTCTTGTCGTTGACGTACCATTCCGACATGTGCACGGCCGGGTCGTCGACAGTGGACAGGCCTTCCAGCTTACCATTCTTGTACGTGGCGGTCCGGCGCAGCTTTGAAAACGTGTTGACCGTCGTCTCGACCCCGTGCTTGACGTTGTCCTTGTACGTCGTCGTTATCGTGGTGCCCTCTTCCAGATGCACCGTGTACTCGCCGTTGAGCTTCTGGGGCTCAAGCAAGGCGGCGCGCGACGGCAGCGCCAGGTGCGACGGGATGGGTTCGCGCAACACGGGATCCAGCCGGCGCCTTTTTTTGCTCACCATGTGTCTGTCTTTTTTTTGTTACTGCATCACACGCCGCACTTGCACTATCCGCCACGCGGAGACTCAAAAGAAAAGTGGGGTTATGGGGTAGTACAACTTGCGACACAGCTGGTACAAGTAGGCGTATTTCGATCCCGTGCCGCCCAGTCCAATGGCCGTGAGGAATCCAAACGCTCCGCCGCCGCCGGCGTGCAGCGCCAGCGCAGGCGTCGACACATTGTGATCCCTTGTCGTCGACTCTAGGACCCCAGGGTCTAAAATCATTACGTGTCTCTTGAAGACATCTGGGTTTCGAATCGCCGTCTTGATCCACGCCGCACGGTCGCTCAGGTGAGCAAAGTCAAGCGACCACTGCCGGCCCTCGCGAAACGCGACTTCGGCGAGCCACGCTGTGCGCGCACTGTTTTTGAACATCATCGCGCCGCCTTGGATAGGGTACTTGGCAATCTCGCTCTTTGGAAACCCAAGCGTCTTAGAAAGCATCGCCGCCTCCTTTTCTCTATTGACAAACTCTTCGCTTGCAAACACAATGTCGGCCGCGGCGTAGCGCTGCGCAATGTCAAGAATCGAAATGTCCATGTTGACAATCAACGCGTCGGCGTCCAGGTACAAGACGTGCTTGAGCTCCGGAAACGTGCCAAACGTGTTCATCACCGCCACGAGCTTGTTAAACCCGTAGGCGAGGGTCGGCACCGGCTGTTTGACGTATACGCAATACCCAACTCCAGCAAAGCGTTCAGCGTACGCATGCCGAGAGTCGTCAAGGCAGAGATTGTACGGCTCCGAGATGCCCACTGCAATCGTAACGATCGCTGCAAGCTTCAGGTCGAGATTCAACGACGAAAAACGGCAGCGTGGGTACGCTTCCGATTCGGGAAGCATTCGTTTAGGTATTATCATGTTACGCTGTGACTATCATTACTCTGGAATGGCAAACTCGCAACTATTAGCGCGCCACGCGGGCTGCTGCTACGGCGACGTGATCGGCAACATGGGCATCGTCGACTCTTTCCTCTTCAACTCTGGCTTCGACTCGGACGTCGTCGTTGGCTCGTCTTTCGTTTGCCGCCGGTGCCTGACGTACAAGTAAATGAGGTACGCCACCGCCAGGACGATCACGCCAGAGGCAATCCCAATCGCAATGTAGTAGCCGGTGCGGTCTTGGTAAGGACCATTTATGCCCATGAGAATCAGCGATGCAGCAAGCGCCGTGAACGCCAACCCGATGATTGTAAACGTTGCTTCCATGTTGGATACTTCGCGATAGCCGGTGGTGACGGTGCTACCACTGCTTGACCGGCTATTGGCACTCCGGCTCCAGTGACTCGTTGCGGCGTGCGTCGCCGCGTGCATTCTTCACGTTTGTGAGAAAAGCACCTTACACTTTACAATAGACTTTTACCTTATGGTCAGAACTCGCGACTACTAGCGCTAACAAGCCGATTGCAACGCCCACGCGTGGTTTGCCGTGGCCGCCATGGCGGCGGAGCCGGAGCCGGAGCCGGAACCGGTCTGGGGACGCATCGACGCGGCGCACGTCTTTTGCGAGCCAAAGTACGCGACGTCGCCGCACGTTGCCGAATTCTACAACGCGGCCTCCTCACTCGTGTACGTGGCTGCGGGCGGCGCTGGGTTGGTGCTCTCGCGCCGGTGGGCCTCCGACTGGCGCATCCAGGCGGGGTGGGTGGCGCTGATCGTCGTGGGCGTTGGCAGCGTGCTGTTCCACGCCACGATGCGCTTTGCCATGGAGCTGTGCGACGAGATTCCGATGCTGTTCCTGGTGCTCGCCTTCCTCGTTGGCAAGGAAGACTGCGTCGGGTTCATGTGCGGGCCCGCGGGGCGGCGCCGCTTTCGCCTCGCCGCGCTGACCCTGATCGTGCTGTCCACGGCGTCCTACGTCGCGCTGTTTGTCTACGAAATCTTTGTCTATAGTTTTGGGCTGGCGGTCCTCTTTGAGATTGCGCTCGACCTCGCTTGCCGCCCGAAGGCGTGGCAGACCCGCGCGTGCTTCGCGATCGCGGTCGCCTGCATCGCGGCCGGGCACGCGGTCTGGCAGGCGGAGCAGCGCCTGTGCGCGCGGCACCCGCGCCTCTGGCCGCTGCACACCGTCTGGCACCTGCTCTCGTGCCTCGGCGGCGTCTTCGCCATCCTGCACAACGTGTTCCTACGCAGGGAAAAGCTGGGCGGCGAAAAAGGGCCGCTTCCGCCGTCGTGAAAAATAACCACAATCTGGTGTTGCGTAACAGTGTAAGAGCGGCGAAAGCTGCATGTGTCATGATAGCCGAGATCGCAAGGCTTGCGAATCTTCCAAACCTGGGCCAACTCAAAACCGTTTCCACCTCCACTAATGGAAGCAGTACACCGACGCTTCATGTCCAAGTATTTGTAACGGACAAATTTGGAAATAGGGTCATGCAAGCACAAGGACTCGAGCGTTACACCAGGTATGTTGCATATAGATCCTACGAAAATGAACCAGAGCGGTCGTTTGAGTTTACAGTCACAGACGACCAGAAGCAGATCTTAGTCGACGAAGACACCATACAACCGCCGCCTGACACCGATGGGGAGCACGAGTTGATTGAGCCAGATGAACCAGCCGCACGGCGGCGGCTCTTCCCGATCCAAATTCGGTGGGCAAATCCACAGACGTGTCGCTTTATGTACCAAGGTGGTTTAAACGTGCCCGGTTCCGGCGACAACGTGTTTGGTCCTGGTACCAACTTTGCAGTGTATAAGAAATGATCAAACTCCGTTGCCACGCGTGGCCTTTTGGCCGTGCCTGAGAGTGGCGAGCCAAGTGTGCTGTCATGTAGTAAACAGGCGATTTGCCCCAAGTATGACCACTACGCATGCGCTTGACTATCCAAAAGAGGATGCAAGCGAAGCAGCGGTTCTGACGTATCTCCAATCCAAATGCCGGCAATTGGCCATCGAAGCTGCGAGCCGGCCCGATGGCAAGCTCAAGCCGATCTACCTCAAACCTAGACGCAACGGACACCCCAAAAACGTCAAGGAGTTCTTTACGCGACTTTGCAAAGAACTGGTGTACTTTCACCGCGAGGAAATGGCCGAATTCGCCGAGCCAGACACCATCAAGGACTTTGAAGTTGGCGACGTCGTCGACGGACCCAATAGCTACGAGAAGTCTCTAACGCTGACCTTTACGAAAACGGCGGGGGAAGACGACACAGAGTTCGATGAAGACACCAAAACCATCACAATCAAAAGCTACAAAACTCCGTACGACGACAACAACGCGGGCGTGTTTTTGAAAGACGAGAGCGGGTACGAGCACGAGCTGTGCGGCGTGGGCATCATCGCGTGCCCCGGCGGCGAGCCTCTGCTTCGCGACGACGGGAACGCGTGCCCGGCGCGGTGCGCCCAACTTGCAATTCAGTATCTCGTGTGGGAAGATGCGCCCTGGATCAAGCCTTGGCGCTGGTGACCGCCGTGTCCAGGAAGAAGCGGCAAAAAGGTGGGCGTCATTGCCGCGTTTGCAGAAATAGCATAGTTGAATTTTTCATACGCAAACTCGTAATCCTCCAGCGCTTCAGACTTCTTCCCTTGAGGAGCGTTATCGGCTTCCCTTTTCAAGTCCGTCACCTTACCCGCCTCAGAAAGGATAAGGGTCGCAATTGCCAGAACGACAAACCCGAGGCACACCAGCACAATGCCGGCAATGGCCAGTCCGTGCAGATGGTAATGTTCGTCCAGGATGTTGTTTAGTTGCTTGCATTGCCACACCTTCTCGTGGTTTGGTCCGTACCAGTCCGCCTCAACGCAGGTGTCATCTCGCTTGTGATCCTGCAGCGGGTCGGGCTTGAATTCGACGGCCGCAACGATCAGAAACACGGCGCCAATCACCATGCCCAAAACCCCAGCCCATATGAAAAAAATATTGGCCGGGTACTTCCATGGGTCTGAATAGGCCTCTCGCACCGGGTACGACTTCTCTTGGGGCATTACGCCCACACCACTCTTTACGTTTCTTCTATATCACAGCGTCTATGTTGGTGTTATCGATCACGCTGCGCGCTCCTCCAGGAGCCGCTTCACAAAAAACCGGTGGTGCCGGTGGCCAAAGCCCTCCGTCCTCACTCCCGACGCGTCGCCGTGGACGACGACGTCGTACAGCGCCGAGCTTGGAATGGCCATGCGCTTGAAAAAGTTGATCGGGCCGTGCACGAAAAAGGGAGCGCACAGCGCATGGCGCTTGTTCCACGCCTGGCTTCCCCGCTGACTGTGAATGTAGTTTGGCTTCCTTCCCCACGCAAGCGCCAACTCGAAATCCCGTCGACCAATCTTGTCGGAGAAAACCTGGTCGCGCGTAGGCATTGTGTTACCGTAGATGTCCTCGCACGTGCCGGCGCCGCGGCGATCCACCTCTTTAACGGCGTCGTTCCAATAGTGCCATTCCTCCCGGTCTTTGTAGCTGAGCGCGTGCCGAGCCGTTGGGAACGCGTCGCGATCCGCGCGGTACTGCTTCCAGAACGCCTTGGCGCGCTCCGCCGAGCGCTTTCCGAGCCGCTGGGACGTTGTCCCTAGTTGGTCCAAGAAGGCGTCAAATAGCGACCGCGCTTTCGCGGCAAATCGCTTGTCTACACGCGCAAGCGTCGTGAACATTGCAGACTGGACGTAGTCTGAGACGAGCTCCAGGACGAGATCGGTGTCGGGCCCGTCTTGGGCGCAATTGGCCACGGGCGGCTCGTCTTCCAATTCGTCTTCCGGTTCGTCGGGACACTGCCACATTTGTTTGCGCGCGCGTGCGCTAGTTTGTTGTTTGTTTTTGTTTATGTTAATGAGTCTTCTGCTACATGACAGTACACTTGGCTCGCCACTCTCAGGCGCACCGCCCCGCCACGCGTGGCGACCATGCGCGAAGGTACGGTGCGTACCCCGTGTGCGCTTTCGCCAGAAGATCTATGGAAGGCGCGTTCGGATATCCACCTCGACATCAAGCTCGCAAAGAAGGAACGGCGCAGCCTCCGCCAGATTGGCGTCGACCAGGCCGAGCAAGACGCGCACGGAAACGACATACTCGTGCGCACCACTTTGCTCGAGCTTCCCGAAGACTTTGTGCCCACCTTTTTTCAAAAATGGGTCACGTACGACCAGCTCTCGACGCGCGTTACGACGCGCTGGCACGACGAAGCGTACGATCGGGACCACGGGTGTTCGGTGGAGATTGCCTTTCCCGCCTTTGCCGACCGGGTAGAAATGGGCTACACGCAATGGATCGAGCCGGTGGATGTTTCGCCCGATCGCTGCACGCTTTGTTCGCGTACTCGAATCTCGATCAAGTCCGATGACACCATGCCAAAGTGGGTTTGCTCGGCCATTGAAAAGGTGGCCGAACTGTCGATGCACGATTCGCTGAGGCAGTACCCGGCATTTGTGGTCGGAAACATCGTCCCTTGCAGTATCGGAGTCGCGCGGCCCGGCAAATCGCGCATTCCGACTAACGACGACGAGCAAGCGTCCGTTCAGAAGCGGCCGTGCTTCTTCTGCCAGTGCGAACTGCTAGGGTTTGTGAGGGTCGCGTGCGGTAGACGAGTCGAAAACTGAGCCCCGTGCGTCTTGTTTGGGACACTGCCACATTTGTTTTGCGCGCGCGTGCGCTAGTTTATTGTTTGGGTTTGTTTATGTTGACGAGTCTTCTACTACATGACAGTACACTTGCCTCGCCACTGTCGGGCGCGCCGCTCCGCTACGCGTCGCGGTCTACTTGTCCAGGAACTGCGCAACACAAAAAAAGATGACGGGTTGATAGAGAGGTATTGAGGGGGTATGGTTCAATAAAAGCATGTCTTACGTTGTATTGCATGTCAAGAGTTGCAGAGAACGTGTGGACCTCGTGGTCTGCGCACGGCAAGCAATCAAGTCAACACAAAGGGCCCGGCTCGTGCAGCAAGGTTTGCGTGCAGACGCGCACCGATCTTGTGCTCCAGCTCCCGCTCTTCGCGCGAGAAGCGGTCGCGCAGGGCCTTCAGCTCGCCGTCGTCCGCCGCCGCCGCCATCTCCGCCTCCAGCTTCGCCTTCAGGCCAGCCTTGGCCTCCGCCATGGTCTCCGACCGCGCAACCGACCACGACTCAAAGTCCGCCGGCGCCAGGGTGACCTGCACACACAAAACCCTGGTGAGCAAGAGCAAACCCAGCCTTGTTTAAAAGACGGCAATGCCTGCATCTTGCTGAAGTCCCGGACCTTGATCTGCGACTCGACCTGCTGCTTGACCATGGGCATGATGGTCTCACTGCGAACGTAACGGCGCGCGTGGTCAGCATTGCGAATTGGGTGCGAGTGCCGGGTGTGCGCTAAGAGATTCCAAACGAGCGGCGCGGCGCACTACAGCGAAGACGAAATCTTGACGAGTCCTTCCGGCATCATCTGTGGACATGACAGAGGCAGACAACTATGAGTCATGGGTTCCATCGGACTACGAAGATGGAGAAGTGCCAGGTTATGTACCGAAATCTCGCCCATCTGCAGCTTCTCCGCGTTCTCCGAAATCTGAGAAAGCAAAAGGCACCGTGAGCTACCAGTCGACAAACGTGGTCAATGCAAGTTGCGTACCGCAGACACAAGCGGGTGATCTGTACACGCAATGGGAGGACAGTGAAGAAGAGCAAGAGACAAGCTGTGAGTTTGATCGTAAACTTACCGGCAGCGACAAGGCAAAAGCGACGCGCACCCACCTACACAGAAAAAAGGGGAAGGTGTACCTGCTGACAAATTTGGTTAATGGCAGGAAATACGTCGGACAGACAATCCAAGCGCCAAGTGATCGTTATAGGCAGCACGCAACGGGCCATCAAAAGCAGCACACAAAGAGTGGAGGAGAGACGTATTTGAGGCGGGCGATAGACAAGTATGGATGGGACAAGTTTGAAAGGCAGATCCTCGAAAAGAATATCGAGCATGATCCTCCATCCATTTTGGATGCGCGGGAGGTGTGGTGGATTCAAGAGATGGGTTCACTGGCGCCGGCTGGGTACAATTTGGAAAAGGGGGGCACAAAAGGAAACGCGGAATGGACGGATGTGAAGCGAAAGCGGCACAGTGTGACAATGAAAGCGTGGGCAAATCAGAAGGATGTGCGCGAGCGTAAAAAGGAAGTGTGGGCAGATCCCGAGTTCAAGGCCGCCCGGTGTGTAGAGCGCAAGGCTAACCAAAACAAGGAAGTGAATGTGGAGGCTCGCCGCCGTACGTGGGCCGCAAAGCGCGACGCAAAGTTGGCCACTATTTCTGACCCCTTGGAGAGGAAAGCTGTGTGGATTAATGCTCGCAAGGGAGCACTGGCATCGGCCAAGAAAGCCACCAAGCGAGGCGCCCCGGGCAGAGACCCCATCGCCGAGTTTTACGATAGGTGGGGGAGCGACAAGGTGTGGGCAGAGTGGGTGAATTCAAGCAGCACGGAACCACCTCGTGGATGCCCTTGAAACTGAGGTTGTCCGACGTGTAGCCCGGGAACTTGCGCGCAAACTGCCAACAGCAAGCAGGAGGGTTGTGAGTATTGAGCTGTGTGGTCATAATGTTAAAAGTGCAGGTCTTGCCTCGTAGGCAAGGCTGGTGTCGTCCTTCTGCAGACAGCGAGCCACGTGCGTGTCGGCGCCGGGCATGGTGATGGCAGAGTAGGAATCGCCGGTGATGGAGTAGGTCGCGTCGTCGACGCCGGTGACGCGCATGCCGACGGCGGTGGGGAAGGTCGACTTCTGCGCCGAGAGCGTCATGTCGTGGAGCACGATGCTCTTGAGGTCGCCCTGCGCTTCGGTGTTGCCGGAGAGGTCGACAAACTTCTTCTGCTGGAGGATGGCCTTGGTGGCCTCTGCGGAGGGCGTCCAGGACGCGGCGGTCTTCTTGAGGCAGAGGTCGTTGAGCGACGCGCGGATCTGGACGACCATGGTGCGGTGGAGCGGGTGCTCGGGGTTGGTGGTGTTGAAGGAGTTGGCCTCGGCGAGCGCGTGCTCGGTGGGGCCGTTGCTAACGACCATGGCGTTCATGGCGTCGACGGGGGCGGCGGTCTGGGCGGCCATCGGCACGCCGGCCATCTGCAGCTGTTCGGGCGAGACGTGGAGCGCCTGCTGCATGGCGGGGGAGAGCTGGTCGCGGGCCTCGGTGCGGACGGACATTTGTTCTTTTGTCACAAGGCGTCTTCTGCTGAATGTGCAGGCACGAGCGGCTTATTTTTGCACCGCGGGTGCGGCGGACTGCGGCGTGGTGCGGACTGCCGCGTGGCGGTCGGCATTCGGCATTGTGTGCACGCGAGTGCCGCGTGTGCGGTTTTTAAAAAACCATAAGGAGCGGCGATTGCACTATTGGAGAGTGACGACGCTCGCGATGGCCGACGAGGATGTGCAAGAGGGTGCTCAAGAGGGTGCTCAAGAGGGTGCCAAAAAGGACCTGTACAGCGAGCTTCCACAAGAGCTTCGAGCCAAGATTACAAAGGCTGTGTATTCGCTGCACAGGTGGTGCGTGACGAATCGCGCCAATCGGCAGCTGTGCCACAGTCTTCGGCCCTTTTGGGATCAATTCTTCGACAATGAGCGGAGGTATTGGGAAGAACAGTATCAATTCGACGGCGTAGTCGGAGTTCCAATGGACAGCGTAAGGCAGGACATTCCACAAGGCGAACCGCGTCCCACCGGCTTTGAGCGCATTCTGGATCTGATACGCCGGCGCAACGGCGTCAGAAATCCCGCAAACATGTTGGCGGAGATGAGCTTCAACGAGGCGTGTGCCCAATTGCTGGGCGCTCGCATCTGGGCGCCGCGGCACTGGCGGGGTGGGCGTAAGCCATTTTATAATGTCGGCGAGCTTCGTGAGGCCATTTACGACTTCTTAGCAGGAGGCCATTTGAAGCAAAACGCAATTGCGCAGTACGGCGAACCGGAGGCGTGGATCGTGTCCGCTGTACGCAATTTCAGCCGGTTGAACGACGACGGCTCAGGCGAAAATGCCTTCAACGAGCCGATTGGTGCGTGGGATACCTCTCGTGCAACCGAAATGCGGCAGACATTTCATAATCTTCGACACTTTAACCAACCGATTGGCAGCTGGGACACGTCGAGGGTGCACAGCATGGTTCACATGTTTGGCAACGCATTCGCTTTCAATCAGCCCATTGGAGATTGGGACACTAGCAGGGTGGTAACGATGCGTGGAATGTTTATGAATGCTCACGCTTTCAATCAGCCCATCGGTGACTGGAGCACGTCCAATGTGAAAGACATGATTTCCATGTTCGCCGGTGCACGCGTGTTCAATCAGCCCATTGGAAACTGGGAGACTTCTCAAGTCAAGACGATGCACGCAATGTTTAGAGGGGCCAAGAGATTCAACCAGCCAATCAAATCCGATCCTAATCAACACAAGTGGCAGACTGTTGAAGTCATCGACATGTCCTACATGTTTTACGACGCAGAGGACTTTGACCAGTTTGTTGGGAACTGGGACACTGGCATGGTGACGAACATGGCTCACATGTTTGGGAAAGCAGCGTCTTTCAACAAGCCACTCAATCATCAACCATTTGGACATTGGAACACTGGCCAAGTCACCAACATGGCCGCGATGTTCAGAGAGGCAGTGAGCTTTAACCAGGACATTGGTGACTGGAACACTCAAAGTGTAACCGACATGTCAGAAATGTTCAAACACGCAAGAGCGTTTAATCAGCCCATTGGTGACTGGGACACCAGAAACGTGGAATTGATGGACGACGTATTCGTAGGTGCAATCAGGTTCATGCAGGACATCTCGGAGTGGTCCGTGGAAAGCGCAAGGCCGACCTCAAAAGACTACATTGAAAAAATGAAGGTCCGGATAAGGCAACAACGTCGGGCCGTATTCGAACGCGTTCGTGCGCAGAGCGTCGTGGAGGCGGTGTTTGAGTTTCACGGCTTGGACTTGTAGGTTGCGTACGTTTTTGTTTTTGAGATAAGGTCATCTAATTGACAGACTCTAGTGGAAACCACAACAAGGATGGCTGCGGCTGCAACTGTTTGGGATTCGCTTCCAGGAGAGCTTAAAGCGAGAATATTGGAAGCCGACTTGAGTTTGCAGTCGGGGTTTTGCGCCACGAATCAAGCAACGCTTGCCTCGTGCGAGGAGTTTTGGGCGGAGGCCGTGGCCAAAGAGAAGCGCTATTGGGAAAGAGAGTACATGTTTGATGGCGTATATGGCGTTCCGGCAGACGAGGTGAGACAAGACATGCTCCGGATCGACAAACGCCGTCGAGGGTTCGAGCGTATTCTCGACCTCATACGCCGTCGCGATGGAGTGGAGCTGGAAGAAGATCAGGTTCCCAAGCACGTGTCTTTGAAGGATGCGTACGACTCGTTGGTCCGGGCGCGCACTTGGGCACCGCGGCATTGGCGGGCCAACCGCGAGGCGTTTCCCGACCTCTTGGCTCTTGGGCAAGCCTTCTGCGATTTCACAAAGGGTGGCGATTTGAAAGACGCCGCAATTCAGCGTTACGGCGAACCGGAAGCGTGGATTGTGACGCACGTGCAGGATTTTTCAGGCTTGGACGGCATTCTTTATCAAGAGTGGGAAGATGATCATGATGACACCGATGACTACATCGGGCCCACATTCAATGAACCGATTGGCGCGTGGGATACTTCCAATGCGACGTTTATGGCTGGAACGTTCCGCGACTTTGACCACTTCGACCAGCCCATTGGTGCCTGGAAGACTTCCAAGGTACAGAGCATGGACGAAATGTTTATGAACGCAACCAACTTCAACCAACCGATTGGAAATTGGGACGTTTCCGAGGTAGTGAACTTTCAAAAGATGTTTGCCAGTGCAGCTAGCTTCGATCAACCCATTGGTGAGTGGAAAACCTCCAAGGCAACGTCCATGGATCACATGTTTTATGAAGCATACCATTTCGACCAGCCCATTGGTGCCTGGGATACTTCCAGTGTAACGGACATGAGCTACATGTTTCGAAACGCAACCAGTTTCAACCAGCCCATCGGTGGCTGGGACGTTTCCAGGGTAGAGAATATGCGAGATATGTTTCGAGACACATTCGTGTTTGATCAGCCGCTTTGTAGCTGGAACACTTCCAGGGTACGTGACATGGACGAAATGTTTGAAAGCGCAGTCGCGTTTGATCAGCCGCTTTGTAGCTGGGACACTTCGCGAGTACAGTCCATGGCCGACATGTTTCGAGGCGCAACCGTTTTCAACCAGCCCATCGGTGACTGGGACACTTCGCAAGTACGGAACATGAAGGATATGTTTCGAAACGCAACCGTTTTCAACCAGCCCATCGGTGACTGGGACACTTCGCAAGTAGGGAACATGAAGGGGATGTTTGACGGCGCAACTGCGTTTAGGGGGGACGTTTCCAATTGGTCTTTGGACAGCGCGAATGGAGAATCAACGCAGTATTTGGAAGACTACACGGATAGGCGAGATCGTCGCGTGAGCACGAATCAAGCCATGAATGAAGAAGAAGGTGAAGCATCGGCGTATGCGAGCGTTGTAGACGCGGTGTTTGCGTTTCACCGCATCAGCGTGTAGCGTGCGCGTGCGCGCATGCGCGCGCGCGCTAAGTGTAGCAAGATATTTGAGATAAAGTGTTTTGATCCGCAACCTGGATAGTAGAACCCACAACTAGCAAGGATGGCTGCAAGTGTTTGGGATTTGCTTCCAGGAGAGCTTAAAACGAAAATCCTGGAATTCGACTTGAATTTGCAGTCGGGGTTTTGCGCCACGAATCAAGCAACGCGTGCCTCGTGCGCGGAGTTTTGGGCGAATGCCGTGTCCAGGGAGAAGCGCTATTGGGAAAAAGAGTACATGTTTAATGGCGTATATGGCGTTCCGGCGGACAACGTGAGGCAAGACATGCTCCGGATCGATAAACGCCGTCGAGGGTTTGAGCGCATTCTCGACCTCATACGCCGTCGCGATGGGGTTGAGCTGTCAGAAGAGTTTCCCAAGCACGTGTCTTTGAAAAGGGCGTACAGCTCCTTGGTCGGGGCGCGCATTTGGGCACCGCGGCATTGGAGGGCCGGCCGCGAGGCGTTTGACACTGTAGAGCAACTTCGAGAGGCCTTGCTTTCTTTCGTAAAGAACGAAGGCGATGAAAGGCAAGAGGCGATTGACCGCTACGGCGAACCGGAAGCGTGGATCTTGACGCGTGTGGATCGACTTACCGACCTTTCCCGCAGCTTTTTTGACCATGAACAATATATGGGTGTGGAAGGCACACCAATTGATTTTGACGAACCGATTGGGGCGTGGGATACGTCCAATGTCAAAACTATGCATTTCACGTTTCGCGACTTTGTCGAATTCAACCAGCCCATTGGTGCTTGGAACACTAGCAAGGTAACGACGATGCACGCAATGTTTACCGTGGCAGAAAAATTCAATCAGCCCATCGGTGGCTGGGACACCTCCAAGGTGACAAGTATGGCCTACATGTTTGATAACGCATACGAGTTCAACCAACCAATTGGCGATTGGGACACATCCAATGTCGAAGACATGTATTACATGTTCAGCCACGCATACAAGTTTGACCAACCACTTCACAGCTGGAACACTTCCCAGGTGAGAAATATGGAGGCCATGTTTGATAAAGCACGCAGCTTCAATCAGCCCATTTGTGCTTGGAAGACTTCCAATGTGAAGAATATGACTGCCATGTTCAGGGACGCAGCCGTCTTCAACCAGTCTCTTTGTGGATGGGACATTTCTAAAGTGACGACTCTTCGTGCCATGTTTAGACACGCCAAAGCTTTCAATAAGCCTCTTTGTAGCTGGAACACTTCCAAGGTGGCGACCATGTCGGACATGTTTCGGGGTGCACACGCTTTTAACCAGCCGATTGGCGGCTGGGACACTTCGGGCGTGGTAGATATGCAAAGCATGTTTAAGAAGGCCAAGGCCTTCAACCAACCTATTGGTGACTGGAACACCTCAAACGTGCAAATGCTTGTGGGCATGTTTCGCGGAGCAGAGAGCTTTCGACAGGACATTTTTGATTGGTCTACCGCCAAGGCGCTGCCAGCGTCGAAAACGTACCTCCAAGAGGTCCAATCAAAACTGCGCACACTTCTTGGTTTGACGGGCGGGGCTGGCGTGAGTGCGAGTGCGAGCGTCGTAGACGCGGTGTTTGCGTTTCACCGCATCAGCGCATAGTGTATAAGGTGGTTCCTGTCGAGTACAATGTAAGAAACTCCTGCACGAGGAACACGAGCAAATGGCCGCTCGGCCGCTCATGGGAGAGTGGGGATGGCTCGGAGAAGATGAGAAGCGGGAGGTGATTCGAAAAATGATAGATGAGGCACTGCGTGTGCAGAAGGAGGAGGGGCGTTTTGGAACATGGCCGGCCATTTGCGAAACAAACCATCAAAACTACAGGTTCTGCAAAGACGTGTGGAAAGCGGTCCTAATTGAAGAACAAGGCTACTGGAACGCCATAGGGGTGCCTACGGACAATCTGAGAATAGACCTTCCAACAGACGACCCCCGCCGCAGCGGCTTTGAACGCATTCTTGACCTTATACGGCGTCGGGACGGCGTTGTGCTTCATACCAACGTAGACGACATGGCGGGTCCAGTAGAGCTTATGAAGCACATTGCCATTCTCAAAAATGCCCAAACGTGGGCTCCGCTGCACTGGGCAAAACGCGAGTCGTTTACCAGCCCAGAAGACGTGAGACAGGCTGTGAACAAGATGTATCGCCTTGCAGATGACGAGGTCTCGACGTTTCACAGGCGTGAAGAGGTGCTATCGACCTATGGCCCCATCGAAGCGTGGCGCTTTGACTTTGAGAATGGGATGAATTGGAATTTGAGACGGCTGTTTGCGGAGTTGAAAGACTTCAATGAGCCCATCGGCGCATGGGATTTTACTGGAGTCGGAAACGTAAACCAGATGTTTCTACACGCAGCGTCTTTCAATCAACCAATCGGAGCGTGGAATACGCGCAATGTAGCGGACATGTCCATGATGTTTGATGGCGCAAGCTCTTTCAATCAGCCGATCGGAGCGTGGGAGACTGCCAGCGTGACGAACATGTTAGCCATGTTTAGAAATGCCTCTGATTTTAACCAACCGATTCAAGAATGGGACGTTGCAAGGGTAGAAGACACTCATGCAATGTTTACAAGGGCTCTGAGCTTCAACCAACCGCTCAATGAGTGGGTTTTCGAAGAATTGCGCGATACGTCGTTCATGTTTTATTTGGCAACATCCTTCAATCAACCGCTCAACCGCTGGGACGTCAGCGGCGTGGATAATATGGAAGCAATGTTTAGAGGTGCGGCGAAGTTCAATGGAGCGGTCAACTCTTGGAACACTGGACGCAACACAAGCACGTCGCACATGTTTTCCGAAGCCGCAGCCTTCAACCAGCCTCTCAACAAATGGAACATGAACAGCGTCCGTAAGACGGACTTCATGTTTCACAAAGCCGTCACATTCAACAAGCCCCTTCGACAATGGAAGTTCATGACACTGATCAACATGCGCGGGATGTTTAGTGGCGCGACAACCTTTAACCAACTTATAAACTCTTGGAACACGAGCATGGTGAATGACATGTCTGGCGTCTTTGAAGATGCATCATCGTTTAACCAACCTCTCAACGAATGGATCACGCAAAAGGTATTGACTTTCGACCGAATGTTTGCTGGCGCTTCCGTTTTCAATAGATGTCTTGGAGAGTGGAATGTTAAGAAAGCAACGGGTATGAATGCCATGTTCATGGGCGCGGTGAGCTTCAATGACGGCGTTTACATATTTGACGACGGCGAAGTCATTACGACGTCATTTGATTCAAAAACCATCAATGATTGGGATGTACAAAACGTCCTACGTTTTAATCAAATGTNCCGTGGCGCAGTGCAGTTTAACCGGCCATTGAACAACTGGGATGTCCGCAGATGCCTGAACATGTCGGAGATGTTTTACAACGCCTCCGCATTCAACCAGCCGCTGAATTCTTGGAAGCCCCTTGAGCTCGTGAAGCTTGGTGACATGTTTACGGGTGCCGAGAGCTTTGCCCAAGACATCACAATGTGGCACTTTAATAACCTGAAACCTCAGACACTCGCTGAGTTTCAGAATATGGCAATGCGACTGGAGAAAAGGTCGCGCTCTGCAAGCGGCGCCAGTTCCAGTGCCAGTGCGGATCCCACGGCTCTCGCCACCCTCCTCTCAAAAACAAGCGTCGTGGACCAGGTATTCGATGCCCACCTACGTCAATAGAGATATGACCGTTCGACGTAAAAGACAAGAAAGGGCAGATAATGGACCGGCGATCTCCGCCGCGCAGCCGCGACCACCGGTACGAACGCAATGTTGAGAAGCACCGCAATCAACTGGATGAACTTGAAGATAGAGTTAAGGCTTTGGAAGCTATGATGACGCAGCTGGTAGCTGGATTCAATTCTCACGAAAATCGTCTGCAAATCCTCGCGCAGAACCGGTTGGAAGGTCTGAACCAGTCCGTGGCCGTGGCGTCGGCGTCCGCCGCAGGCCACACAAGCGTCGTGGACCAAGTGTTTGCGGCGCATGCGCGCAGTGGCTAGTAGTAGAGCTGTTTTTTTTTATCAACGTGTGATATCGTGGACTATACACACTCGAGACAATAGAACAGCGCAATGCGCCTCCCCGACCTTTCGCGCCTCGCGGCAACGGGGGCCTCCTCCTCCCAGTCCGACGACGCGGCGGCGCTGGCGGCTATTCGCGCGCGCGTAGAGGACACGGCCGGCATCGCAAACCGCGCGGAGCTGCCCTTGGGCGCGCCGCAGCCCTCCGACGCCGTGTGCATTCGCTCGACGACTCCCGTGTGCAAGGCCCGCCCGCCGCAGCTCGTCGTCGAGCTCGACGGCGCCTTTTCCGGGCTGAACCACATCAAGATGCTCTGGTCCGGCTGGGAGCACGACACGCAGGCCTTTGCGTGCGCGCTCGCCGACGCGCTCAACCATTCGGCGCACGAGGACGAGCACCGCAGCGCGTACGCCATCGAGCAGACGGCGTACCCGAAGCGCTTCCTCGACGCGTTCGGCACGTGGGACGACCAGCTCGTGGCCTTTCAGCGTCTCTACCGCGCCGAGCGCCAGCTGGCCGACGGCGAGCCGCTCCCGGCCGCCGCCATCGAAGGCCTCAAGCAGATCCGCAAGGACGTGTGGGACACGCTCTCGGGCCGGTGGGCCGAAGACGCGCGCTTCACGCACGCCGTCGCGATCGTCCCCGCGCTCGCCCACTTTAACCGCGAGGGCACGCTCGCCACGATCGAGATGCCCAGGCTGCACGCCCGGACGCGCCTGTGCGTGATCGAGTACGACTGCGAGCGCCGCGTTGTGGCGGTGCGCACGGGCGGGCGTCGCGAGCTGCCGCTCCCCGCGACGGGGGCGCTGAACCTCACGCTCGCGCCCGTGGACTTTGAGCCGCGCTCCGCGACGGGCGGGTGGACCGCGTGGGCGGCGTACCTCGCGGGCGGCGAATCGAGAGGCGCTGCGTCGTAGCGTATGTGTGTGTGTGTGTTGTGTGCAAATTCTTCTCTCACACACTCTTTCTACTACGCCGCCTTTGCCGACTTTGCCGGCTTGGTCGCGGCCTTGGCCAGCCGAGCGCCAACCTTGACGGGCACGTACGCCGTCGCGCCAGCAATCTTCAGGTTCAAAGCTTCGGCTCCGGCCATTGCGGCCCGAACGGTCACCTTTTGCTGCACGGGCTCTCCCTTGCCGTTGACGTTTGCCTTTCGCAGCGCGACCGAATTGGCAAACATCTCTTGGCAGTAGGCCGTCGCCAGCGCGTCCAGCATCATCGCGCAGGGCTTGGAAAGCGAGTAGATGAGCGGGCACTGCTTGTTCTCGGGCGTGACGTTGCATCGCAGAGAGGTGGCGTCGTCGGCAATGGTCGCCGCCGCATTGCCGCATGCGCCGGACACGATCGTGTTGAGCGTGTGCGTCTTGATCACGCGGTTGATGCGCTTGGTGATCTTCTTCTTCTTCTCGCCCTTTTTGCGCTTTGGGGTCGCCTTCAAGTAGAGCGGGCACGGCGGCACTCCGCCTTTGGTCGTGTCGCTCGGGCCGTAGCCCGCGGCTGTGAGCCAAAGCCGATTGCGCGATTCGCGCGCTTGGTGCGCCGTGTTGCGCAAGTTGATCGCATTCCGCCGCTTGAACCCGTCCTTGGAAAGGGCCTTGCGCGCACCGATCGGCTCCCACAGCGGGTCCTTTGCAAACACCATTTGCAGATTAGAAACTTTGACACTTGGACTCGCAAACGAACGCACTCGGTTTTTAGCGGCGCTTGCTGCACCCAAACCTACAACACACTCAGATGCCAAGTTTTCACTCAAAAAACACCCGCGCCAGAAAATTGTGCTCCCTCACCTTGGCCATCAACAACGCGAGCTTGATGCACCCCTTTCGCAGACGTTCTTGGTGTTTGTCGTCCATTCTAAAGTAGTTTGTGAGGGGAACGGCCCTTTTGGAGAGCAGACCCCGCTGCAGTTTGATGCATTCCCTGTAAAGATGTGTGATTCTCCGCTGCATGGCATACTCGGTCAGTGTCGTACCAACACTGTTGGGCGGAAGCACCTCCCGCAGCGCCATCAAGCTCCCCTGTTCGGCGCCCCACTCTGCCTGCTTTTCTTTCAAGGTCCGGATGTCCAAGCCGTATTGTTTCAGCACAGTGCCAGTGATCCGGCTCTTGAATGCAAAAGTGATCTGCTCCTTTGTGGTCTCGAGGTTGAGCGCATTAAACCACCGAAATGCGCAATTGTCGGGGATTTCATTGTGCCGAACAAACGGTTGCAAAAACTCCACGTTGGTAGAACTTTCCGACCAAGCGACCACGTGGCACCGGTGCAAAGGTCTGGGACGGCTTCGGTCACACGTGGTCACTTTGCACTGCTCAAGGCACCGTTTGGCCAGTATACGGATGACACCAAACGCTTGTTGCATTACAGTCCTCCGGCCTATAGCATGCTGTATCGGATTGGCTCGATTGTCTCGCAGACCTGACAATACTGTGTTGCACCATTCAGGCAGTAGTGCCCACTGATTGTTGAGCACATGAAACCAGATGTGTTTTGCTGCTATTTCATAGGGCAACACGTGTGGAATCGTCGTGTACACAAGCCTGTACTGTTCTTGGGTCCACAACGACGAGTGCCTCTCCGTCTCGGCAAACATTTTTCTTTACAAGGACGCAACAACACTCTTCTGTCTTAAGCTTGAACTCGACACGCTCTGCACTTGTGGTGTCGGAGATTTCTGCCACGCGTGGCGCTCACGATGAATTCTTGCGGACGAGCTTGATCCGACTGTAAGAGTTGTTCGGGCGTAGGTGCTGCTGAGACGTAGTTTGGTTCTTTCTATCGCGCTTGCGCTTCTTGTTCAAGGCTTCTTTTTCTTCTGCAATGGTTGGTACAATCGTTGGAAACGAGCGGGGCGACGGGAGGTCCGAATCGGAGTAGTGGTGCACCATCTATGTTTGTACTTTCAATTGTTTTTTTTTCGAGTCTGAAACTCTCACGATTCGACCCAGGGTCCGTAGATGACGGGATTTGGATACCGCAGCGACGCGTGGTTTGGAGCTTCGTTGTTCATAGCGGCCAAGCGCTTTGCTTCCTCCCACCGCAACAGCTCCAACGTCTCAGTGACAAGCTTCACATCATTGGCCGAGATGGCCCGCTTTGGCGAAGGTCCTTGGTGGGCGGGCGCGTCTGGAAAGGCGTTGCGAAACTTTAAAAAGGACTGGCTCCACGCCGAGTTGTACTCAAACTTCCCTGGCCCTGCCGTTTGAGCGTATTCGGCGGCATGAACCAGCGTCTCCGGCAACTCAAGCAGCATCTCCTTTTGGCACATGGCTACGCGGTTTGTGTGATGAAACACATTGTTGCAGAGCCTTGCCTGTATTTCGCGCGTGCGAGGGTCCGTGGATGCAGACTCGGCAAACCCATTGTGCAAGGCCGTAATCATGCGTGTGAGCAGCTTGAGTCGCGTTGCATTACGGCGCGAGACCTCTTCCAGAGTGCCAGTCCATGCATTAAACGCTGCTTTGCTGGTCAATTCGTAAATTCGAAAGGACATAAACTCGAATTCCCCGTTGGAGTAAAAGGTTGGGTGCTTAAGACTATTGTCGACCATTACTTCGGCGGCGGGCATGATGCGCTCTAAGCACGTGCGCACGGCGACGTTCAGAGACACGCCTTTGCACAGCTTGAGCTTCCATTCGTTTTTAAGAAGAGCGCGAAACCGATGGCAGGTCGTGCACGCCAGGCCGTGAAGCGCGCCAACGTTGAGCAACACAGTGAATATGGCGCAAAGGGTGTCGTCTGGAAGCCCGAGCAAAAGTAGTGCCATGCGTTCTTCTTTTTTTCCCTTTCAACTCATCAATACTCTTGTGCACACCCTTCACTCTCACTCGTGGCCACGCGCATCACAGTCTCCGACTGTGTTATAATCAGGAGGGATCATAGAGCCTGGATTCTCAGAGCACAAGTTATACTTGGTCTTCAGGAGCTGCGCGCGTTGCAGTGCAGGCGATTCCCACTTTTGGGCGGCGCCAGTGACGTGCTGCTTCCACTTGGCATTCATAATCTCCTCCAAGCAGTTGGCCATGTACATCATGCCGGCGTGAAAACCAACTGGGTACAACGCGCTCGAATTGTCGTCATCCGTGACGACGTCGTTGATGACAGGATATATCTCCCTGAACTCGTCGCACATTGCTTCGGCTCCATACGCGGCTGGGTCAACACTCCTGTGCTTGTGTATCCACAGCAACTCAGACGACCTGCCTTCCTTGATGTTGTTGAGCACAGTTTTGACCTCCTCAATCGTCTCTTTTTCATTCGACGACGAACGAACGAGTCTCATATACTTCTGGTACTCCTCTTCGGTGAGCTTGGTGTTGTTGCTGAGGTTTATGATGGAAGCATGTGCCATGCTGGAGGGGAGCTTGCGCATCTTCTTCGGCCGACTGGGTTCCCAATCGCAACATTTCGAATCTTCCTCTTCTTCATCCATGATGGCGTGCTACTGCACCAATCGGCGCTAACACCCTTCTGCTTATACGTTAACTGTGTGCGGTGTCAGAACTTGCAGCGCCGGCGGCGCGTTCATTTACCACGCGTGGCCCATAAGTCCTGGCACACGCACTCTTTGATAGCAGCAAAGGGGGGGGAGAGGGTGGAAGGCATGGCGCTCCCAAACTTGGCCGAATTGAAGGCCGGAGCACCGCTGCCGCAACCCAAGACGCTGCAGCCCGGCGGCGCGGCCGACGCGCCCTCGCGCGAGGCGGTGCTCGCAAACCTCAGTCTGGGCGACGACGCCGGAGCTTCCACCGCCGCCGGCTGGTTTGACTCCGTGTTTGGACCCGGTGAAGTTGAGACCAGACCCGCTTCCCAGCATTTCCAGTGTGACGATCCGCCCCATGCGAGCTGGCACAGCGTCAAGGACAATCGCGACCAGATGTGTGAGCAAGCAAACGATCTAAAGCGACAGATGCAGACTCTGGATGGCGAAGCCGAAGCGCTCAAAAGCGCAGGCAAGGACGTAGAAGCGCAGGAAAAGCTGGTGGAGGCCCGAAAGGTGGAGGTGCAATTTGAAGAGTACATCAATACGGACGAGAACTCGCGCCACAAAAACTTGGAGTTGTTTGCGAAAGAAGCTCTGAAAAAAGCAGAGGAAGATCTCGTCAAGTTGAAGCAGAAGTTTATAGATGAAACTGAAACAAGAGAGGACGACAAAGACGCTGAAGTTCAACACCTCCTCAAGGACATGAACTTAAGTCTTGAAGACGCCAAGAAGGTGGTTAAAAACGCAGACGGCGATTTCACAAACAACTTCAAGGCAGAAGACTTTAAAGGCCGGGTTGAGGAGGGATATGCGGCTGCAAAGGCGCGAAGGGCTTCTTGGGACAAGCCAGCTGCAGCTGCAGCGCCGGCGGCGGCGGCGGCGGCGGCACCGGTGCCATTGCCAACAAAGGCACCGGCACGGGCGGCGACACCGGCACGGGCGGCGACACCGGCGGCGAGAGCGCGGGCGGTGGCACCAGCGCCACGGGCGGTGGCACCAGCGCCACGGGCGGCGGCACCAGCGCCACCGGCGGCACCAAAGGCAAAAGTGCTAACCGTGAGTGCGAATCAACTGGCAGCCATGAAGCGGCCGGGGCGCAGTAGGCAATAAAGACGAGGTTGCCAAATGTGGTGCGCGTGGCAGAAATTTCTGGCGCCACAAGTTGCGCTGTTGATCGGTTGAAATATAGTCTGTGAAGCTAGAGTTTGTGTGCATCAAAAAGCGCCCAAGGGCGCGAAAATGGACCTTTGTGATGTGAAGGATTTAGTCATTGACGACGACCCTGGTGGTAATGCACCTCCGATGCAGCGCCTGGAAACGGTCACGCACAACTTTCAAACAGGCGTGGAGGTTATGATCAACGGACTGCAAACCCGCACCGACCTGAACGGGAGAATTGGATACATCTGCACACCTTACGACAAACCCGCCAATCGGATTGGGGTGGACCTTGCCGGCACGCTGGAATTTGTTCGAGTGAAGCCCGAAAACCTGCAGACACTGGACGCATTCGCTCCTAGGCTGTACGTCATGACCTCAAACAAAGATCTTGCTCAGGCGGTGCCCGGGCATGTGAGCGAAGACGTCAGCCCCGAAATGAAGCGACTGCTGTACGTGAACCAATGTCAGAGCCTGATGAACGAGACACAAGACGGCAATGTCTGCTTGCCGATTGTCCCGACGATGCGCGCCTACCGCGATCTTCCTGGGGATGTTGCAATCACACCCATGTACTTTAGACTCACCAAGCTCATGTGCGAAAAGATCGACGAACAGCTGGAACTCATGGGCATGACCTATGCTGTGGTATGCACAGAGTTGACGGACACGGATGCGCGGAGCTTGATGGAGAACATGCGACCCCCGTTGGAAAAGGGGCAGTGTCGCATTCGCTGTTTGAAGCAAGACGACATCAAGATGCATCCACGGTGGGCGTACAAGAACCGCGGGCTGATCCCTCTGCGCGCCTACTATGTGCCGAAGAAGACTGGCAAGCAGGCAGCGTGACGACGCGTAGTGGAAGATGCGTCGCCACGCGCGCACTGAAGGTTGCGCACGTAAGCGCTGCAGTCGCATAGAAAGGAAGGGAAGCGGGAGACGGCAGAACAATGCCTGCGTTTGCAACAAGAGAGCAGGTTGAGGACGAGGGTGCTACGTTTGTGTTGCACCCGGTAACACTAGATCCTTTTTTGATTCCAAAGGACGCCATTGTCTTGGATCAGGGAGAAAAAGTTCCCATTAAGTTTGACATGTTTGAATACTTGGCAGTGCGAGGCGAGCTCAGCGCGGAGCGGTGTGCAATGAGTGCTTCCAGCCAGGGATACACGCTGAGACCAAGCGACGTAATCTGTGTACGCCTTCGCAACCGAGAAGGGTACGAGAAATCGTGCACGTGGGCAAATCGTATTGCCATCTACGGCAGAGACGTCTCGAAAATCGGGGCAGGCATGTGGTTCACGGAGATAGATGTTCACAAATCGTCCACGGACCCTTCCCAGACGTTTGCTCGGTTCTTGCTGCTTTGGTCTCCCGGAAAGGCGCACGGTAGCTTCCTTTCGCGTCTTGAAGACCGACGGCGCAAGCCGGACACGTTCATCGAGCACGCAATTGACGAGATGCCGCCAGATCACAGGTACCACCCAGCACTGCCGGGTTTGCAACTTGGGCCGGACGACTTTGACAATGCACTTTGCGTAGACCCAAAGATGCTGCATCACAACGAGCAACTGTTCTTGGCGTACATAAAACCTCAACAGACCATGTTTCCGCGTCGGTTTGTAGGCGACAACGCCTGGGTGGATGAGAACACAAACATGATAGATCGCATGCAGCAGCAAAGCCGCGACCGCCGCTTGCTGGGCCTCAACTCGACGCAGCAAAGCCTCATGGAAAACTCGGGTGCCATCGACGTGCAAGGCACCGTAGACTTTTTCTTTCGGCCACAGCTTGATGCTTTAAACTGCAACGACCTTGATTCAAAAGTCTCCGTCGACCTGCCGCCCTTTTTGAAGACGTTCAAACAGTTTGACCTCCTAGAGCAACAGCTGCAGCGAGCTCCGACGGAGCCGCCGCAACGCGTGTTGATGAATTTGCCAAACGATTTGCTGTCGCGGGTGTTTGGACACTGCATTGTCTCCGCACTGCACGTTGATGTGGATACAGCCAAGAAGACTTACGGAGTGCTCAACCAAGTGAGCAAAAGCGTGTCGTGCTTTACCGTTCGATTCTATGGAGCGCAGCTATACCGGGTGATGAATGACGCACTGGCATTTGCAATAAACAACCCCGACTCGTTTCGGTTTGGGTTTTGTGCCATTCCTTCTACAAAGACGCCAAAGGTGGTGGGGCAAAACTTACGGCGCATTGGCCTAACACTTCGGGCCGCCACAGAATTGGCGATTGTTCCGCTGGTGCCAATGCCCGCCTATTTGCAAGAGCCAGACGGCTGGGCAAACATACCGGTGCCAGAAGACGAAGCACCGTCGATCAAAGAGTACATAAAACAGCGCGGCATTATTGAGCAAACCTTTGGGGGGCCAATTTGCAAGCTTGCTGCGTGTCGACCCCAAGACGTGCGTGCGCTTGGCGCGTCCGTCGAGCAGCGGCGCGCTGTGAGCGCCATCCGCGAGTCCAACTGGCAGCAGCACGGCGGCTTTTGTCAAAACGACACAAACTCCAGTTTTGATCACCAGCTTGGGCTCAGCGCAGAAGAAGACGACCGCCAGGCGCGGGAGGTTATGTTTCAAATTGCGGGGATTGCCTAAAAACAATTGCACTTTGACACACATACATGCACACAACATGCACCCTCGGCTCTTCGTGCGTGTATCAGTATTAGTTGCTTCGTCGGCCCCAGTTTACAGAAGACTGCTTGCCGTCCAAGTGTGTGTCTTGGTGTATGTTACTTGCGTGGCCATTGCGCACCACTAGCCAATTCAGCAGCACCTTGGCGAGCTTCTTTTCGTTGGCTCTAATTTCAGTCGCATCGCCACTCACGTGCGAAACAATCACATCCTTGGACAATGCTTGCGCCGCACCCATGCATTCTTCGTACTTTAACGTGTCCAGTTCGTCCATGGGAATCTCTCCCAGCAGTCCGGCGACTCCGGTTTCTTCCCAACGCCTCTCCTCCTCCTGCTCTGGAATGGACTTGATGGGTTCAAAGCCTGCCAAGTCCTTGAATGCTTTTTCGCAACGACACTTGCGCGTCAGCTCCAAATACAGAGAGCTCGGCCCGTAGTACGACGGAGCGTATGGCAGCTGTGCCTCTGGAATTGCCCGTTCGATGATCCGCGCCGTCAAGGCCGCGCAGTGCGCTGGTTCATAACGGTCCTCTTTCACATAGCTCGCAAACGAGCGCCCCGGCGGCACGCTCAAAGCGTAGTTGAAAACAAAGGGCATCAAAGGCGGGTACAGCGTGTCGACGTGGTCGCGACACTCGGCGCGCAAACGCTCCGACGCGTCGTCAAACACAATTGGGACGGCCCGCCAATGGCCGCCATTGGGTCCGTGAATGTAAAACCGGCCGGGGTTTGAAAACGAACCCGAAAACCCCGCTTTTTCGCCAATGTAGGTTGCAAACATGCTGTACATTTCCGTGCCCTTTGCACTGTCCGCCAGCTTGTCGGGAGGCATGATAAGCTCTACGTGCGAAAACGCCGGGGATGGCTGAAAATGGCGCACGGCGTTTCCCAAGACCGTCTCGTCGCTGTGGCTCTCGAGAAACAAAGCAAACCCAATGTGCTGCTTGCGCTCTACAGGATCCGAATCTTCCCTTGGAGACGAACGATTCCCCGTTTTGAAATTTATGACTGCGCTTTTACTGAGCGCGTCTTTGATCAAGCGGCTCTGCCAGAAGCTGCTCATCCGAAGCGCAGTGCCGACACGCTCTCACGCTCTCACGCTCTCACCTACACGTGCGCAAAAGGGCTAAATTAGCGCCAGGTCTTATGCTCGCCTCCCCTTGACACTAATTGTTGCAGATTCATAAGCTGTGTTTCTGCCCATGAACAGTAAGGCGGCCGAGCGCGGCGGACAGGCTGCCAGCTCCGGTCCGCATGCCAATCCCTAGCCTCGCCGCTCTAAAACTTAACAATTGCCAGCCATGCGCGCCAACGGACGCAATACTAATTGACAACGGTGAACCTTACAGCGACGAAAAGTTTGTGCCGGTTCAACTGTTGCAGGCGCTGCAAAGAAAGGTAAATGCCGTCGAATTGTGTCCAATTTGCCAAACTCCGCTCTTCGTCTGTGTCACACGGCCCGGTTCAAACTTTGCTCCGTACGCAAAAGACAATCCCGACGATGTCTACGGCGAGGTGCGTTATTCAACTAACAACATCAAACGGTGTCATCCGGGCATGCTCCGAGTTGCACGGAAAGAGAATGAAATTTTTGACACAGACGATCCCCAAGAAGTGGCCGAAGAGATAGCGGAAAACCTTGAAGCCAACAAGAAAATCATAGTTTTGCAAACTGGCACGGCCTTTCACTCAGAATGCGCTCAGGATATGCTCATAGGGCTCATGAATGGTCGCTACAATGAGATCGAGTTTAGAGACCCATTCACCAGAGAGTTGATACCGTACAATGACGTTTGCCAGATTTTTGGCATTGAGCCAAACTGGCGTCCCACTACAAACAATGGCGGGAACGAAAACGGTGTAATAATCGACGACGTTGTTGGAGAATATCAACCTGATATCGTGGAACAAATCATGCGACGCGTGCAGCTTACACACAAGATCATGGGTCAGGTGGAGAATAGGAAGGTGGCAGCCGAATATGATGCGGAGCGGAACGCCGGCAACGACCTGAGTCAAGACGAGGTTATGCGAATGATGGAGGAGGCTCGGGCCGCGGTGACTATGACATGGCAAGAAGAAGCGCAATATAACGCCAACCAAGAAGCATTGAACATCTTGGCTGAAACTCACCCAGAACTCGTAGAGAAACTGCAGCGAATTAATGGCCTGTACACCCGATGGGCTCTTGCAAGAGTAGACGATTTTGGTACTGACCCACGCCCATGGCATTTGCCGGGACCATTGGACCATCCGGCGCCAGATCCAGATGAGCAGAAGAGGCGGATCGAAGCCCTTGAAGAGCAACTTCGTGCAGCGGAAGCGAGGGCGGTGGAAGCGGAAGGACGGGTGGGGGCGCGACCGGCGGCGGCGCGACCGGCGGCGGCGCGACCGGCGGCGCCACGACCGGCGGCGCAACGACCGGCGGCGCAACGACCGGCGGCGCCACGACCGGCGGCGCCACGACCGGCGGCGCCACGACCGGCGGCGCCACGACCGGCGGCGCCACGACCGGCG
>PAAT01000144.1 GCA_002698965.1 Rhodopirellula sp.
TCAACCGCTGAAGTAACGGTTTATGTCCAACCTCAGTTTATTTCTCCTGAGGCCGTAGATGACTATCAAATTATGACGGATACTTCTGTGGGCGGTCAAACGGTTATTGATGTGCTTGCTAATGATATAGCTGGAAATGATGGTGTTCGTAATTTCACTAGCTGGACTAATGGAAGTCATGGATCGGTTGAGTTGATTACGGATACCGATGGTGTTGAAAAACTGAGATATACGCGTACGGACGCCGATGCTTATACGCTCGATTCATTTACTTACACGATTGCCGACAATAACCCAAATCATCCGTCGTCAACCGCGAACGTCACGGTCGAGTTGGCAGAAAATGTAGATACGATAGAGTACATTGTCGAAGCGATGAGTCCCTTTGATGATCAGGCTACAACGACCGCAGTAACGGTCGAGAATCAATTTAAGTTGCGTGTTTCAGTGAAGGACTCTCGTACGTCAGTTGCTCCGGCAGAAGCTGGTGTTTATGCCGGCTATGTAGACTTGCTATATGATACGGAATATTTGCAGGTGGTTCCGGGAACCTTGGTTCACAGCGGTACCTTCCCGGATATTGCTCAGGGTAATTCCGGTATTCCGGGGATTGTAGATGAAGCCGGTGGTGTTCAGGATGGTGTGGTTCAAAGTGAATTTTCACTTGGTTCACAGCAAATGGAATTGTTCACGATTGAAGTGATTGCACTTGCTCCCACGTTAGATTCGGAAGGCTTACCGAATTCCACATCCTTGCAGACTGATCCTGCCGATTCATCACCGTTACATGATACCTTAGTGATTGCCCCGGCCCCTGCTGCTATACCTGGGCTCGAAATTAATTACCGTTCCTTTGATCTTCAAATTCTTGGCGGTGCTGAAGGTGAAGCTTTACTTGACACCAATGGGGACGGTGCTGTAACACCGATTGATGCTCTTGGTGTCATTAATCAATTAAATGAATTTGGTTCAAGTGCGGTAGCAGAAGGTGAAACCGCCGGTCTTGATAGGTCGTTTGATGTTAACCGGGATTCATTCGTTTCACCTTTGGACGCTTTGGAGATTATTAACTATCTTAATGAACAAGCCCTCGATATGGGCGAAGGCGAAGGTATCGAAATTGTCGGGCAATCTACAATCGACACCACCGTTGCAAGTAATGAGATTGCTGTTACAGAAGCTGTTCAGGCGGAGGTGATAGACGAATTTCTGCGAGTTCGTGAAAACGAGATTGGACTCGCCTACTTCACTGGCGGAAGCCAGGATGTCGTTGAGGAAGATTCAAGTGATCTTGAATCGACCATTGACGAACTTGCCGACGACGTCTTTGGACAGTGGTAATAGTCGTGAGGACTTGAAAAAAGCTATAATACCCCGGTTGTTCTATTAACGACCGGGGTTTTTTATGCGCGACACAACCTATCAATACGGACGCTGCTTGGCCGCAGCTTCCATTGTAAAGATCACTCCACCCGAAAATATTTATCATCGAATGTGGGGAGCTGCACTGCACGATCGTGCGGAAGGTATCCACCAGCCACTTGAATGCAACATCCTGTGGTTGCGGGCGCACGATGGCTCAGGTGAACTCCTGATGCTTTCAGTAGACCACTGTCTGTTCTGGAAGGATGTTAATGATGCCTTCAAGCAGACGGTTAGTGACGCTTCTGGCGTGCATCTGGATGACATTGTGGTTTACTTTACCCACACGCACGGTGCCGGATTGATGGACGTCGGCAGAAATGATCTTCCTGGGGGAGACCTGATCAACCCGTATCTGGAGGAAGCCGCCTGCAAAGTAGGCGATTCCTGTCAGGCAATGGTAGGAAGTTTCGAAGAAACATGGTTGTGTGCAGGAACTGGAAATTGTAGTCTGGCGACGAATAGAGACTTCTTTGATGTTGAAAGAGAGGGCTTTGTCTGTGGCTTTAATCCGTTACGCGCTGCAGATACAACCCTGTTGGTCATTAGGGTCACCAGGCCTGATGGTACTGCGTTAGCGATTCTGTCCAATTACGCTTGTCATCCGACCACATTAGCATGGGACAATACGCTGGTTAGTCCTGACTATATAGGCTCGATGCGAAAATCCATGCGACACGCATTGGGGAAGGTTCCCATAGTCTTCATTCAGGGCGCCTCTGGTGACGTTGGTCCCCGGGAGGGCTATGTCGGGGATGTTAAGGTTGCAGAACGCAATGGCCGACAACTTGGATTATCCAATTTATCAATCATTGCGGGAATGCCCGAATCTCCAGCACGTTATAGCTATGACGGAGCTGTCATCTCAGGTGCAACCATTGGAGTTTGGTCTTATAAAGATTTTACGGCCTCGGAGTTAGAGGATTTATCAGGGTTTTCTCGAGAACGTCGTGAGGTCTTATTAGACTACCGTGATGATTTAGGGTCTGTGGATTCGGTGACTGCCGAAATAGCTGAGCTGGAGTCCTTGCGTGAATCAGGTGAGAGGCAGGGGTGGAGTGAGATCGAATGTCGCGATAACCGAGCACTCTTAGAGCGTGAACATCGCAAATTAACAAGGATTGCAACGTTGGAGTCAATCGATTCGTTTGTCTATACGATTCGTAGTTGGTCCATTGGTGAGATTGTTCTGCTGGGACTCAATGGGGAATTATATAACTGTTACCAAACCCAAGTCAGGGAGGCGGTTAGTGATCGCGCTGTCATGGTGGGGACTCTGGCAGACGGCTCGGATTGCTGGTACCTGTTGGATCAGAGCAGTTATGGCAAAGGGTTATATCAGGAGGACGCCTCTGTCATTAAACAGGGGGGGCTTGAGACGCTGATTGATGCCACAGTGAAGATGCTAAATTTGGGGTGAATTGGCTGGTTTTAGGTTCCTCTAAATCGATATTTACCAGTCCCCTACACTGCCATCGGGATAGAAGACAACCTGTGGTAGTTCCTGTTCAAACGGATGCTGTTTGATAGCGTCTTCGTTGATTTCGATCCCGAGTCCGGGGCGACTGTTAGGTCGCACAATACGCCCTTCCTTTTCGATTGTGTATCCCTCGGTGACTACGTCGTTTCTCCACGGGACATCTTCATGGACGGATTCGCAGATGATGTAGTTGGGCTGAGAGAAACCAAATTCGAGTGAGGCAGCCGTGGATACCGGCCCTTGTGGATTATGAGGAGCCATGGCGATTCTGTGGGCGTCTGCAAGGGCTGCAATTCGACGAGCTCCTGTGAATCCGCCACAGTGTGTGAGGTCAGCCTGGCAAATGTCGCATCCACCAATTTCGAACAACCGCCTAAAATCTTCCAGAGCACAAAGCCTTTCCCCGGTCGCAATCGGTGTAGTGACTGCTTGATTGATTTTTGCGAGGCCTTCGATTTGTTCTGGCCAGCAGGGTTCCTCGAAAAAGTAAAGTCCATAGGGTTCCAGTGCCTTGGCAAATTGCAGCCCCATGGAAGGGGTTGGCCGGGCATGACAGTCAACCATAATATCGATTTCCGGTCCGACGGCATCACGCATAGCGGAAACGGCAGCTTCTGCCCGCTGAATAGGTCGTAACCCTTCCAGCGGTGCGGTGGGTGGTACTGCCATGCTCTTGAAGGCTGTGTAACCCTGCTCAACCGCCTCGTTTGCTAATTCACCAAACTGCTTAGCATCTTCGACGGGAGTTTCATAAAAATCCTCCATCCGGCCACCACCGAGATGACAGTATGTACGAATCCAGTCTCTAACGGGCCCGCCCCAGAGTTGGTGACAAGGGATTCCGGCTACTTTTCCTGCGATGTCCCAAAGCGCGATATCGATTCCGGAAATGGCTGTACTTCGTGTTATTCCGTTGCCATGCCAAAAGTGTTGTCGATACATCTTTTGCCAGAGATATTCCACGCGGCTTGGATCCTCTCCAAGAAGTAGCGGCGTCAGGTCTTCAATTGCCCCGACGACACTTCGAGTATGCCATTCCAGTGTCGCCTCTCCCCAGCCGATGAGTCCGGGTTGATCCGTTGTGATTTTGACAAAGATCCAGTTGCGCATACGGGCATTGCAGATCAATGGCTCGATGGAGGTGATTTTCATGGGAGAGATTTACTAGAATAGGGTTTGGCAGGGATTGGCCTGTCGTATTAGTTAACAAGAAGTGATGGACCGGGTTAAGGTACCGCTTTCATGATAAAACAGATTCACGGCGTGATTCCAGTTGTACACACCCCATTTTTAGAGAATGGGGAATTAGATCGTGCAAGCCTTGTACGTGAATTGGAGTGGGCGTGTTCTTTAGAGATTGATGGACTGTGTACCGGTATGGTTTCCGAGCTTCTTCGTCTTGACGATGTTGAACGTGAGACATTACACCGATGGATTGGCGAATTTGACCGTGGAGCCCGTTCGTTTGTAGCGAGTGTGGGCGCTGAATCCATAGAACAAGCTGTCATCTATGCACAAATGGCGCGGCAAGCAGGTGCCGACGCAGTCATGGCGATACCGCCAACAAAAAAGCAACTTGATGCTCAGGGGCTGACGGATTACTACACGCAGATTTTGGAGTTGGGTGGCTTGCCTTTGATCGTACAGGATGCGTCTGGATACGTTGGTAATGAGATCCCGCTTGAAGTGAGCGTCTGTTTGTTTGAAAGGTTCGGGTCGGAAAAAGTAATGTTTAAGCCCGAAGCTAATCCGATGGGCCCCCGGCTTTCGTTATTGCGCGACGCCACCGAAGGTGCAGCACAAATCTTTGAAGGTTCCGGAGGGATTTCTTTGATGGATTCCTATCACCGTGGGATTGCCGGTACAATTCCCGGGATGGAATTTCTCCCTCAGGTTCTCAAAGTGTGGGAAGCATTGCAGGCGGAAGAGATTGGCAAGGCATACGAACATTACTTACCACTTTGCGCGTTGGTCAGTTTGCAATTGCAAGCCGGGCTTGATGGTTTTTTGGCGATCGAAAAGTACATGATGAAGCGACAGGGTTTATTTACCACGGATGTGCGACGAAATCCTATCGAGTGGAAAATGGACCTGGAGACACAGCAGGAGTTAGAGCGACTGTTAATGCTCATTGATTTGTAAAGTGTTCTCGTTATGTTGTTTCTGTTTGCTTAATAAACATGTTGCTTTGCGTTAGAATGTAACACTCCTCCCAAGAGGACTGAATTAGTTATTTCAAAGGCAAGCCTGACAGTTTTAGAAGATATTACTCGGAGTGAATGATGCAAAATCGATTGAATTCATTTTTGGCACTAAGTGCTGTTCTTATCGCTGCTACCGCTTACGGACAGGACTGGCCTCAATGGCGTGGTCCTCAAAGCAACGGAATTTCATCAGCCAAAGGGTTGCCGGCGACATGGAGTAAGACGGAGAACGTAGCGTGGCGAGTGGAATTGCCCGGTCCCGGTGGCGCAACTCCCTGTCTTTGGGGGGACATGGCTTTTATTACCAGTACGTCCGGAGATGACTTGGTGCTTGTTGCCGTTGATACCAAAGCGGGGAAAATCAAATGGCAAACGAAAATTAGTGAAGGTGATAAAGTCGTTCGAGGCGATGAAGGTAATGCGGCCTCTCCATCACCCTCGACCGATGGTAAACATGTATGGGTGAATTTCTCAAATGGATCGTTGGCGTGTGTGGATTATCAGGGAAAGATTGTCTGGAACGTTAATCTGCAGGAGCGCTTTGGGCAATTTAAGATTGCCTTTGGAATGACTTCGACACCTATCCTGGACGGAGACCGCCTTTATCTGCAATTAATTCATGGGGAAGGGAATGCCAAGACACGTGAAGCAACGATTGCCTGTCTTGATAAAGCCACCGGCAAAACCGTTTGGAAGACGGGGCGGCCAAGTGAAGCCCATTCAGAGAACGAACATTCGTATGCCTCGCCGGTGTTGTACCGTGACACGGAGCAGGAATTCCTACTTACGCATGGTGCCGACTACATCGTTGCCCATGATTTAGAAACCGGCGACGAACTTTGGCGTTGTGGTGGGTTGCATCCACCGGCTGGTTATGATCCGACGCTGCGATTTGTTTCTTCACCAGCGGTTGCTCCGGGGATCATTATTGTCCCTTCAGCGAAACGCGGGATCACACTTGCTCTTAAGCCGGGCGGTAAAGGCAATCTGACCGAGCAAACCGATTTTCACTTATGGAAGTTCAGTATTACACCGGACGTCCCCAGTCCCCTGATTCTTAATGGGATTGTTTATCTTTGCCGGGAAAATGGAAATTTAATCGCTTTGGATGAGAAAACAGGTGAGCAATTTTATGAAGCTCGAACTAATCGTGATCGTCACCGCGCGTCCCCGGTTTACGCTGACGGGAAGATTTTTCTTTCGGGCCGCAATGGGGTTGTGAGTGTTTGTAAACCAGGAAAAGAGTTTGAACTGATCAGCCAGAATAGTCTGGAAGAGCCACTTTCAGCTTCGCCTGCGATTGCCGGTAAACGCATTTATCTGCGAACCTTCAATGCACTTTATGCGATTGGCAAGTAGTTTTCCGGATCTGAGCCACCTTGTCTGAGTCTAACGGCATTTACGACTTTCTAGTCCGTGACTAAACTGTCTCTTTCACTACCCTGCACTTCCCTTGTCGTATTAGCTCAATCGTTGGTGGCACCCCGTGAGAACGGACATTCGAAACATCGTAATCATCGCTCATGTTGATCATGGGAAAACGACATTAGTCGACTGTATGCTCAGGCAAAGTGGGCAGTTTCGCGATGCGCAATTGCAGGGAGAGCGGATCCTTGATAGCAATGATCTCGAAAGAGAACGGGGAATCACGATTCTATCGAAAAATATTGCGTTGCCTTATCGCGATGTGAAGATCAATATTATCGATACTCCCGGTCACGCTGATTTTGGAGGTGAAGTTGAGCGAGTGGTTGGGATGGCTGATGGCGCGCTGTTACTTCTGGATGCTGCGGAAGGTGTGATGCCACAAACCCGGTTTGTTCTTTCCAAGGCACTCGATGCAGGGCTCAAACCGATCGTTGTCATTAATAAGATCGACCGTCCCGATGCGCGTTGTGACGAAGTGGTGGATGAAGCTTTGGAGTTGCTTACAACACTTGGAGGCGACCACTTTTTGGATCATTTCTCGTTTGTATTTGCGAGTGCAAAAGAGGGGTATGCCACGTTGGATCACGCGGTCAGAACAGAGGATATGACATGTCTGCTGGACAAGGTTGTGGATGAAATCCCTGGTCCCGATATTGATGAGTCCGGCTCTTTACGAATGTTGGTCACCACGTTGGATTGGTCCGAATACGTTGGTCGTATTGCCGTTGGTTGCATTCAAGCCGGGGAGATAAGCGTGGGTCAGCCGATAGCGTTGTGTCAGGCAGACGATGTTGTCACGCAATGCCGGGTTGGAGGTTTGCATGTTTTCGAAAACCTTGGTCGTCAGGAGGTTGAATCGGCTAGTGCTGGTGAGGTGGTGGCAATTACCGGTTTGGATAATGTTGAGATTGGGGACACCGTTTGTGCGGTTGGAAGTCCGGTTCCGCTTGAGCGAGTGAACGTGGATGAACCAACGCTGGAAATGCTTTTCACGATCAATTCCTCCCCGTTAGTTGGTCGTGAAGGAAAATATGTGACGTCGCGTCAATTAAAGGAACGTCTTTACAAAGAGTTGGAAAGGAATGTCGCTTTACGCGTGCGACCCAGCGAATTAGGAGATGGCTTTGCTGTTTCAGGGCGTGGCGTACTTCACTTGTCAGTGTTGATTGAGAATATGCGGCGAGAAGGATTCGAGTTGTCTGTTGGGAAGCCAACAGTGATCACTCGCCAAAATGAATCCGGGCAAACCGAAGAACCTTTTGAAACGCTTGTGGTGGAGGTCCCTGCTGATCGCTTTGGCTCGGTCATGGAGTTGGTTGGCGAGCGTCGCGGATTACTTGATGTAATGGAGAACCGTGGTGATTACACGATGGCAACGTTTCAGATTCCGTCGCGGGGATTGATTGGCTTAAGGACTCGAATGTTAAATGCGACTCAGGGCACGGCAGTCATGAATCATCGGTTCTCAAAGTATGGTGTCGTGGATGGTGAGATCCCTCGTCGTCCTCAGGGCGTGCTGATTTCCAAGGTAAGTGGAAAAGCTTTAGCCTTTTCTCTGGATGGGCTGCAACAACGTAGTGAACTCTTTATCGGTCCTGGTGATGAAGTCTATGAAGGAATGATTGTGGGTGAGAATTCACGCGATAACGACATGGACGTTAATCCGACAAAAGGTAAAAAGCTAACCAATATCCGTGCTGCTGGCAGCGATGATAATATTTTATTGAAGCCTCCCAGGATTATGTCACTGGAAGCGGCACTTGAGTACATCGAGGAAGGTGAATTGGTCGAAATTACTCCTGAGACGATTCGCTTAAGGAAAATACTGCTTAAAGAATCTGACCGCCGACGTGAAGCCCGTAAGGCTAAAAGCTAAGCTGTATTAATCACATACGATATGTTGACGAAGTTTCGCTAGAGTTTTTGTGCCTACTCCTTTCACGTACAGTAATTGCTCAACGCTTTGGAACTTCTGCTGTGGTAATTGCTGTCGTGTCTGAATGATGCTGTTGGCTAAGGTGGGGCCAATATTTTCCAGCAAGGCAAGTTCACATTCATCGGCACTATTTATAGCAATATGAAAACCCCAGTGGGGAGTGACGGTGCGTTGATTTACGGGGAGATGCCCATCCCAGCGGATGTGTTGGGTGCTAAGTTTACTCCGGTGAAAGTATAGCAATGGAGTAAAGATACACACGAAGAGCAGTAAGTACTGGTTGTGTTTGGAGGAAGCAGCCATAGCGATAGGTCATTGAGGTTAGGGGAATCTCGTGCCAAAATACGACTGGTTATCATTGTGGGTTTGCCACAGATAATTTCAACTACATTTAAGACACCGGACTGACAGATGGTTAATACGTTTACACAGTTGGCTTGGGATGGCCCGACTCTTGAGGATGCACGTCACCTGATTCGACTGGCCGTGCGAGAAGATTTGTCCAATCAGCAGGATTGGACAACCATGGCCACGGTGGGGGATGAACGAACGAGTAAGGCGACGATTGTTGCCCGCCAGGCTGGCATTGTGGCGGGCATTGGGATTGTGGCAGCGGTGTTTGAAGAAATGAACATACCTTTCACTGTCGAACTTCATGTCACTGACGGAGATGTACTCGAGCCGGGAACAGTGTTGTGTACTCTTGGTGGCTTATCAAGAGATCTTTTGACTGCGGAGCGTACGATATTGAACTTTCTGGGGAGATTGTGTGGTGTGGCTACTCAGACGGCTGTTTATGTCAGACTGCTGGAAGGGACGAATGCTCACGTCTATGACACCCGAAAGACAGTGCCCGGTTGGAGACGACTGGATAAATATGCTGTTGGATGTGGCGGTGGTCGGAATCATCGAACGGGTTTGTTTGATGCGATCCTCATCAAAGATAATCATCTGGCTGCGAACGCTCAGCGAAATGAGATAGAAGATTTGCAAGATGCCATCGTAGACGTTTTGAAAAAGGCCCGACAGTTCGTCGAGAATTTGGGCCCTGACTATGTTTTAAATATGCCTGTGGAAATTGAAGTTGATACGCTGGAGCAGTTGGCGATTGCCCTCCCCTGCAACCCCGACATTGTCTTACTTGATAACATGTCCTTGGAGGAATTACGGCAAGCAGTCCAGATGCGTAATGATCTAAGTGTTGAAACGCAGTTAGAAGCTTCGGGTGGCGTGACCTCAGAAACCTTAACCGAAATTGGCAGGACCGGAATTGATCGAGTGAGTGTTGGGGCACTTACTCATTCGGCAATCAATCTTGATCTGGGGCTAGACTGGCTGTAGTCCGTGCTCTTTCGGGCTTGAAAGCTGGTGCTTTAGCTAGGCAATTACGTGGTAGGCAATTACGCTGTGTTTTTTACGCTGGTATCGTCCGGGAGCAATTCTTGTTCCGGCTCTTGTTTGTTCTGAACTTGCCACGATTCGATCAGATCTTCAATGTTATGATTAAGATCGTCAAGTTCCCGCAGTACGGATTCCTGCCGTTCATCTAGTTCTTTAAGTAGAACAGCAGCCGCACTTTCTCGCTGATTCGCGGACTCGACGACGTCGCTGGCTTGTTGCAGAGATGATTTTGACATGCTCTCATTTTCGGCGTGTTGGTTTGGTTTCAGCTTGCCTTATAGGGAAATTGCCAGTTGTTCTGTTTAGATAAAGTTTGACGATTGCTGCGTAACGCAAATGTGGAAACGCGATTAGTTTTGCTACAATGGCGCGTTGGTAGAGGGTCTCTTTGTCTGGACAGGACGACAACATTCCATGCAAAATCGCGAATTTCAATTAGAAAGCCCATTTGAGCCGGCTGGTGATCAACCTCAGGCGATTGAACAGCTTGTACGCGGTATTCACGACGGCCAAAACCTTCAGACGTTAATGGGAGTGACTGGTTCAGGGAAGACCTTCACGATGGCGAACGTGATTCAGGAGATCCAAAAGCCAACACTTGTTATCTCGCACAATAAAACGCTGGCTGCTCAACTGTACTCTGAATTCAAGGCGTTCTTCCCGACCAATGCGGTGCATTACTTTGTGAGCTACTACGACTACTATCAGCCGGAGGCTTATATTCCTCAGCGGGATATTTACATCGAAAAGGACGCATCGATCAATGATGAAATTGATCGTCTGCGGTTAGCTTCCACCAGTGCCTTGGTGAGTCGCAGTGACGTGATTATCATCGCAAGTGTTTCCAGTATTTACGGATTGGGATCCCCTGAGGATTACAAGACGATGATGGTGGGGCTTACCAAAGGCCAGGAAATCGACCGCGATCAAATGTTGATGAAACTCGTTGATATTCAATATGAACGGAACGATGTGGAGTTTGCACGTTCGAAGTTTCGAGTTCGCGGTGATTGTGTGGAGATTTGGCCAAGTTACGAAGAATTCGCTTTTCGCGTTGAGTTTTGGGGAGATGAGATCGATCAGCTTTCCATTATTAATCCGGTTAGTGGTGAAACAATACAACGACTGGAACAGGTCTTTGTCTATCCAGCCAAGCACTTTGTCATGCCAGAGCAGCGCATCGAAGCAGCAGTGCGAGCCATCCGAAATGAATTGCGAGATCAGCTAGAGCACTTCAAGAAAGAAGGGAAGCTGTTGGAGGCACAGCGGCTCAATGCCCGAACTCGTTACGATATGGAAATGTTACAGGAAGTGGGTTATTGTTCCGGCGTCGAAAACTACTCCAGGCATTTGTCAGGTCGTAAGCCGGGGCAACCGCCAGATACTTTGTACGATTTCTTCCCGGAAGACTTCATGCTTGTGATAGATGAGTCCCATGTGACGGTGCCTCAAATTCGTGCAATGTGGGCAGGCGACCGCAGTCGGAAAACGACGCTGGTGGAACATGGTTTTCGTTTGCCCAGCGCTTTGGATAACCGCCCTATGACGTTCGAAGAGTGGGAGTCCAAAAACAATACGGTAATCTACGTTTCTGCGACTCCCGGGAACTACGAACTTGAAAAGACAGGAGGGGAAGTCGTTGAGCAGATTATTCGGCCGACGGGATTGCTTGATCCGGAAGTGGAAGTTGTTCCGGCAACTGGCCAGGTTCCTCACCTACTGGAACAGATTCGCGAGCGTGCTGAAGCGGGGGAACGTGTCCTCGTAACCACTTTGACGAAGAAGATGGCAGAGGATCTCTCTCAGTATCTGGTTGAAAAAGGTATTGCCGCCAGATGGCTGCATTCAGAATTAGATGCCTTTGAGCGAGTCGAGCTTCTCAAGGAGCTACGTGAAGGTAAGTTTGACGCGTTGATTGGTGTAAATCTTCTGCGAGAAGGTTTGGACCTTCCGGAAGTATCTATGGTTGCCATTTTGGACGCCGACAAAGAGGGATTCTTGCGGAGTGAAACGTCCCTGATTCAGACGATTGGACGTGCGGCGAGAAATGTGAATGCGAAGGTCATTTTATATGCCGATAAAATGACGGATTCTTTGCAGGCTGCCATTGATGAAACTTTACGGCGTCGTGCAATTCAGGAAGCCTACAATAAAGAACATGGAATTACGCCCCGTTCAGTGGAAAAGAAAATCAATGACGGTATCGAAGGTGAAGCCAATGCACATCGTGAAGCGAATGTGGCTGTGGGGCGAACCGATGAGCAGGTCTATATCACTCAGGAATATATCAACGAATTAGAAAAAGAAATGATGTCCGCTGCTGAGCAAATGGAATTTGAACGTGCAGCAGCTTTACGGGATCGTATTATGCAATTGCAGGATTCGATTGGGAAAGCGTTGGATGAAGTCGACGTGAAATCGTATGACAAGAACACGCGACGAAGGAAAAAACAAGCTGCTCGTTCTGGTGATCCGAAGCCAGGGGGTAAAGTTCCGCGGCCCAAACGCAGTCTATAACAGCCAGAATCCAAGGGAATTTCTAAACGATTGTTTTTGCGGGAATTTGGGAATAATTTCACACGCTTTTGCATCCTATTATTAACACAGATAACGTCGGTAAATTGTGAAACAGGCGATGACTTCAATCGAAGCGATGCTCGAGACTCCTCAGAGGACCGGGAATCCTCCCTCGGATTCAGGCCTGGAGTCTGTCAATGTCTCTTTGGTCGGGGCGGAACGGCAACGGATTGTTACTGAGTACGTGGAGCGATTTCACGATGATATTTATCGCTTCGCCTATCGATTGACCGGTGACGGCGATTGGTCCGAAGATATAGTGCAATCGACTTTTTTGAAAGCTTTTGAGCGGTTGGAACAACTCAAAGATGCCAAAAAAGCGAAGTCATGGTTGTTAGCGATTGCCAGAACAACGTTTTTGGGTGATCTGCGTAAACGCAGGGCATGGGTTTTTACGGATGCCGAATTGGATGGTGCTCAGTTGCCAAATGCCAATCTGGACCCATCTGTGGATTCCGCACGTTTGCAAAATGCATTGCTTGAGATGCCGGAGCAGTTTCGAATCGTTGTGGTTATGCACTACTTGCAGCAGGAAAGCTATCGCGAGATTGCCGAGCAGTTGGAAATCCCGATGGGCACGGTGATGAGCCGGTTGTCCAGGGCAAAGAAAATGTTGAAAAGCAAATTGATTGCATTGAAAAAACAGAACGATCAATAAGAGATTGATAATGGAACGGTTGTCTAAAGAAGATTTGTTGGAACTCGTGGAGTATCGGGGGAGCGATGCTGATTTAGATCGTTCGCTGCATCAATGGCCTGAAGAGCTGCGTTTGTTGTATGAGCTGTTAGTTACAGATGCTGCCGAGGCCGACGCGTTTGCTCAGAAGTTGGTGCAAAGCCGCAAGTTAGATCAATATATTTCACAAGCAATGGCTGAGATCCCAGTGCCGGAAGATTCGTCATCGCGAATTCTCGATGCATTGGGTCGGGCCGCTGAGGAATTGGACGGAGACCGTCTCGTTCGGCCTAAGTTGGTTCAGGTGCATGGGAATTCTCCCGTGGAGGTGCGTCGGCGGCAGTCGATGCGGATTGTCGTGGTAATGGCTTTGATGATCTTTGGAATGGCACTCTGGCCATTTGTTGCTTCTGATCCGTCATCGGATGTTGAGTTTGCTCAGGTGCAACAGTCGATTGAACCCTGGGTAGCTGAGTTGGATCAGAAAGAATCCTGGCAAGAGGTGGACGGTGACATTGAGGGGGTTGTTGAAACACTAAATCAACATTTTCCGTTAGGAATGAAGGCAAGGCATACGACCGTTGGTAACGGTCCGTTAGCAGTGGACTTCTCGTCGCCTCGCAATGGAAAGGTGGTTGTGTTTGTGCTGGAGCAAAATGCGTCCTTTGTATCAGAACCGCAGTTTGAAGTCCTGCAGATCTCCGGGCCGTTTGCAGTGGCACTGGTTCGAGTAGGCACCCTGCAGGTTTTAATTGTCACAGACGAGTCCATGAAGCGGATTACCGATTTTCTGCCAGGTTAGGCTTTGGTTCCTTAGGGAACGACTTGGTAAGTGGATTTAACGGTCACTTATGGGTCCTTCCCTCACTGTTTTAACTGTTGTAGACGGTACAATTAGAACGCTTTTGCATACGTTTACGTAATGCACACAGGGTACCGTGTCTTGGTATCGCTAGAATTGCCGAATTCAGAGGTAGGTTGATGTTTACTTGTTTCTATTTGCTTACTCTTTAGCGAGATTTCTGGCAGTGACGACGGTTCTTGGATTATCTGCTTTTTATCACGATTCGGCTGCTGCACTGGTTGTCGATGGGCAGGTTATTGCTGCTGCACAGGAAGAACGTTTTACCAGGAAGAAACATGATCCTGGCTTTCCTGCGCAAGCGATTAAGTACTGCCTGCAGGAGGCAGGAATGACAGCCGGAGAAATTGATTATGTCGGTTTCTACGACAAACCCTTTATGAAGTTTGAGCGGTTGCTAGAGACTTATCTCTCCTACGCTCCTTCCGGTTTTCAATCTTTTTCGAAGGCAATGCCGTTATGGCTGAGGCAGAAGTTACATTTGCCACGTGAAATTCGTAAGGGACTGGGAGGTCAGTACAAAAAGCGAATTGTTTTTACGGAACATCATGAATCTCATGCCGCCAGCGCTTTTTTCCCCTCCCCCTTTGAATCAGCCGCTATTGTCACGCTCGATGGTGTTGGTGAATGGGCGACCGCTTCCATTGGAATTGGGGAAGGTAATAAAATCCGTCTTACCCACGAGTTGCATTTTCCCCATTCCATCGGCTTGCTTTATTCGGCATTCACCTATTACTGTGGCTTCCGTGTGAATTCTGGTGAGTACAAACTGATGGGACTTGCTCCCTACGGCGAGCCCATCTATGCCGACCTTATTCGAGATCATCTCATTGATATCAAATCTGACGGATCGTTTCGTCTTGACATGTCTTACTTTAATTATTGTCAGGGATTGACAATGACAAGTGAGAAGTTTCATAAGCTTTTTGGTTTGCCGCCTCGTCAGGCAGAAGGGGAAATGGATCAAAAGTATATGGACCTTGCTGCTTCGATCCAACATGTAACGGAAGAAGTGATGCTGAAAGTCGTTGAGTTCGCTCAGCGGGTTACCAAACAGGATAAATTGTGTTTGGCCGGTGGTGTTGCCCTGAATTGTGTGGGGAACGGGNGGATACTCCGCGAAGGTNCATTNAGTGATCTNTGGATTCAACCGGCCTCCGGGGATGCTGGTGGGGCACTNGGTGTCGCACAGTTTATTTGGTACCAACTCTTAGATAATAANCGCNCGGTATCTNTNCCTGATATGCAAATGGGCAGCTNCCTCGGGCCTGCGTACGAAGCNGGAGAAATAAAAGCATTTCTTGAATCTGANGGNGTGAGTTACCTGGAATGTCAGGATGATGCTGAACTGGCCGACAGNGTTGCCGGACTGTTAGAAGCTGGTAATGTTNTNGGTTGGATGCAGGGGCGGATGGAATTCGGGCCGCGTGCTCTGGGAGCTCGGAGTATTTTGGGAGATGCGCGGAGTCGTGAAATGCAGGCGACGATTAATCTTAAGATTAAGTTTCGTGAATCATTTCGGCCTTTTGCGCCGGCCGTACTGGAAGAGCATGCCAATGAGTACTTTGAATTAAATGGTTCCGCCAGCCCGTATATGCTACTTGTCGCTCCCGTGAAGGAAAGTCACCATCTCGCCTTGTCTCCGGAAGCGGCTGCTCTTAAGGGGGTCAGGAAACGCGAAGTGGTGAGATCGACTTTGCCGGCCATTACGCATGTTGATTATTCCGCTCGGGTACAGTCGGTTGCGGAAGGCGTTAATCCTCGTTTTCGGAAATTGCTTGAAGCATTCTTCCGCGAGACAGGTTCTCCGATGGTCGTTAATACAAGTTTTAATATTCGTGGAGAACCAATTGTTTGTACGCCAGCGGATGCTTACCGATGCTTCAGGGGTACTAATATGGATGTCTTGGTCCTGGATCGGTTTGTTATCAAAAAAGAAGATCTATCTGAAGTTGTGCAGGTTGCACAGGAATCCCGGCAGAAATACATCAGCCAGTTTCCGTTAGATTAGCGGAAGATAAAAAGGTAATACCGATGACGTTTATAGAAATCAACAAGAATCCCCCGCGTTCTCAATTAGCCTCTTTCGGGCGATTGTGGGCGCCACTATTTTCCATGGTGTTTTCCGTCATGTTTTGGAAATCCGGATTGTTCACCGGATGTGTGGTTTCTTTAGCATTTGGAATGGTCATTGCTTTGGTTGGGTGGATAAATCCTTTATGGCTAAAAAAGACTTTCGTACTCTTGATGGTTCTGACGTTCCCCATCGGCATGTTTGTTGGGTTTGTATTGATGGCGGCTGTCTATTATCTTTGCATCATGCCGATTGGCGTTTTGTTACGAATATTCGGTAAGGACCCGTTAGTAAAAGTGTTGGATCGCAATGCTAAATCGTATTGGATTGAGCGTGGCGAACCTTCTTCGGTGGCTCAGTATTTCAAACAGTTTTAAGTTGATAGACTCATGACAGAAGAAGAGAATTTAATAGACTCAAAAAGTGAATTTGAATCGCATGCATCTCAAAGTGATATTGGTGTGGTTCAGGAATTCGTTCTGTTTCTGAAACACAACAAAAAATGGTGGCTGACTCCCATTGTTATTGCTTTGTTGTTGATTGCTGCGATTGCAATCTCAGCCGGTACTGGTGCGGCACCTTTTATCTATACTTTGTTCTAAACGTAGGTTATTGGCACCTGTTTTTTAAGGATGTAAATCGCTGTGAAAGTGTTGGTGACCGGGGCCGCCGGATTCATTGGGTTTCATTTGTGCTCGCGTTTGCTGAACGACGGGGTCGATGTGTACGGTGTTGATAGTCTCAATGAATATTATGACGTGCAGATGAAACATGCCCGTCTCGCTCAGCTTATAGAGCATCCGCAGTTTGAGTTTGAAAAACTGGATTTAGTAGAGGCTGATACAGCCAACGCCTTATTTAGCCGCGATTTTGATGCAGTGGTTCATCTTGCAGCTCAGGCTGGCGTGCGGCATTCACTGAAACATCCTCGTGATTATATCGATGCTAACGTCATGGGGTTTATGAATGTTCTGGAAGGATGTCGGCATTCTGATGTGGGACATCTGATTTATGCTTCCAGTAGTAGTGTTTATGGCGCGAGTACTGAGTTGCCATTTTCCGAGAACGGTAATACAGATCATCCCATTAGTTTGTACGCCGCCACGAAGAAAGCCAATGAATTGATGGCACATAGCTATAGCCATTTGTATCGCTTGCCAACGACCGGCCTACGGTTCTTTACGGTGTATGGTCCTTGGGGACGCCCCGATATGGCTTTGTATATTTTTGCTAAGGCGATTGCTGCCGGTGAGCCAATTAAGCTGTTTAATTCGGGGCAAATGTGCCGCTCGTTTACGTATGTAGACGATGTGGTTGAGCCCATTAAACGCTTGTTGAATAATCGGCCCACTATCGACCGGACATGGTCGAGTGATGCTCCGAATACTGCTACAAGTAATGCTCCCTACCGAATTCTGAATATTGGCGGCGGAGAAGTAGTTGAACTTAGCCGGTTTGTAGAATTGATTGAACAGAACCTCGGTAAAGAGGCTGTTAAAGAGTTACTGCCGATGCAACCTGGCGATATTCCGGCCACAAGCGTCGATACGACGGTCTTAGAAGCTACGACGCAGTTTGCACCACAGGTAAGTATTGAGGATGGCATTCAGCGATTCTGTGAGTGGTTTTCGGTTTATCATTCTTAACCCCCCCTACCGCCTCAACGTATGGCGTTTCTGACACTGGAGAATCGCGTAGAAAAGTGTCTAAATGAGGGGCTTTGCTAGTGTTTGCCTAGTATCCTCCGCAATTGGTACGAATCGTACAGCTGTTTTTTTCCTCAAAATCGTTAAATGTTACTACAGTGGGAACGTAACTAATTCCGAACGTTAATAGGGGTGGTCGTTTTATGCCATCACGGGTTGCCATGTGATACAGGCCACCGCAATCACTATCGAAAGAAAAAAATTTTCGGAGTAGAAGAATGAAATCTGGGGGGATGAAGTTCTCGTTGCATAAAGGGTTAGTCACGATTAGTGTACTGTCCTGTGTCGCAGGTGTTCTCTGTATTGGCACGTTGAGTGCTGACGAAGACAGTCAGGCTGTTCGTTTTAAGCTAACTGACGACGGAGACTCCGGTAAAGTGATCGTCATTGAAAAATCGCCGGATCATCGAGACGCGAAACGTGTTTTTGACAACGGCTTGCGGTTTAAGCGAGATGCAGACGGCAATATTTACCGGATTGGCGACTTTAAAGAGGTAGAGCCCACACCTATTCGTAAGCCAGCCCAAGAAGTAACTCCGAGCGCAAATCAGGTACCTGCAGTCGCCAAAGATGAAGAAACACTGAAAGAAACGAATACTACAGAGGCATCTCTTCCTGAGTTGCCGAGTCTGGAGACCTTGTTTCCCAACTTAAACTGGTCCGGACTTGAAGAAGCCTTCGAGGGTATTGTTGTCGATGCAGGATCGACACCGAGACGTGAGTCCAATCCACCGGGATTGAAGATCAAAGCGAAGCCACAGGCCGTCGCGGTTCTACCTGAAACAAAGACTGAATTAGACTCTCAGGAAAAATCAGCATTACCTGAATCAGAGCCCATCGCACAAGAAAAGTCAGCTATCAAAGAAGCAGCAGAGCCGGAAGTCGTTGCTGAAGCCGATGGGCCCGTAAAAGAAAAGCCGGACGTGGTGGAAGAAAAGAAAGAGGTTGATAGCCTCACCGGCTTGCCAATGCTTGCGGATTTCGAATTGTCCGATCTTGGACTACCGAAACTGGAACTGTTGGACTTAAATTTATTCTTCGGAACCAAGTCCGAACCACTCGTGAACAGCCGGGGAGAAGTGCCGGAAGAAATCGAAGGACAAGCAGAAGTCGAAGAACCAATGGAAGACTCCATTGAAGAGATGCCTCCGATAGAATCACGTGAAGAAGATGATGCTGTGGAGGCTGAAGCGGAGGTGGTCTTAAAAGCCAAGGCAGAATCCAAGCCGGCTTCCAATACCTCTATTTTTGAACTGCCATCAATCGATCTCGGATTGGCTGAGTTATTTGGTGTGACAACAGAGGATAAAAAGGAAACGGTAATAAGCGAGCCGCGAGGAGAGACAGCCGTTGGCAGTGAAGCGGTTAAAAGCGTCGATTCGTCTCTGCACCGCGCACCGGGTCGTAAAAGTTTGGGCGCAAATCAGCATCGTGCAACGAAAACCGGCGGGACTACAGGGAACGGTTTTGACTTATTTTCAGAATTTGTAATTCCGGAGTTTAACAACCCTTTCGGTTTCGGGAAAGATGACGACGAGCCTGCACAAAGCGTTCAGAAACCAGTAAGGGTTCCGGCCCTGAAGAATCCCGTTGTCCCTTCTCCGGATGCTGCAATTCTTGATTCTCTACCTAAATTGGACTCCGATCGACCGAGTGTGCCCGGCTTGAAGTTGATGAGATCTAAGGCTCCGTCTCATGTTCCGATGGTGGATGATGAAAAGGTTGCTTCGGAAAAGACAACCGCGGAAGAAGATATGGAACTCGGGTCAGGTATATCGCCGACAGCGGAATTAAATGATGCTGAAAAGGACTTAGTGGATCCAGACAAAATCCTGGACACGTACAAGAAATAATTTGAAGAGATAAAGTGAAGAGTTTCACTCTTTGCTGCGGGAATTGAGATCGTCTGGTAGGGGGGATTGGACGCGTCTCAACGGCTCACGACCGGTTATCCGGTCGTGAGCTTTTTTAATGCAATGAAGCCAAATCTCTGGCGTCGAATACATGCTTTTACAATAATAGTGATATAGTACTGGAGAAGTAATACCTAACCCTACTGCAGAGGGGCAATATGAGTATTCGGTTGATGGTGATCGATGACCACGAAATTATTCGTAGTGGGATTCGGAAGATGATTGCGGGTTCGGAAATTCAACTTATTGCGGAATCCAATTCGGCGGTGAATGTTCTCACAGGGATTTCACAGTATCATCCTGACGTGATCCTTCTCGATGTTCGATTAGAGGATGGTGATGGCTTATCGGCTTTAGGGCGCATAAAGATTGAGCGGCCACAGATTCCTGTTTTGATGTTATCCTCCTTCGATAACCCAACCTATGTTGCTAGAAGTGTTGCGTTGGGCGCTTCCGGTTATCTTCTGAAAAATGCTGCTAGGGATACCATCTTGGAAGCGATCCGTAAGGTGGCCGTCGGGGAGAATGCGTGGTCACGTGAAGAATTACGACGAGTGACGGGTGCTTTGGCCACGCCGCGTCTGGCAGCGGATATAGAAGTTCCTTTGACTCGACGCGAAAGTGAGGTTCTGGAGCAACTGGCTCATGGTCTTACGAATAAAGAAATCGCATTGGCTTTGGGGATCAGTTACGAAACAGTGAAGGAACATGTGCAGCATATTCTGCGTAAGGTGGGAGTCAACGATCGTACACAGGTCGCCGTTTGGGCCGTTCGAAATGGCTTAGTGTAAAAAAGACGCCGTGTCGTCAATCTACCCTACTCGATAGTTGGTCTTAAAACCGGGAAAGGTTTGGGCTCATTCCTACTTCCCCAAAATACTGGCGTGCAAGAAATTCCACGATCGTTCGTGACGGTTTTTTATAATCGATAGCCCAAGCCGTGTTTGTTGAGTAGTGAGGTTCCGACCGTTCCATCGGAAATGTTAAACATCGCGGGGAATTTATCCCCCCAGCCTTCGTTACCTCGTGGACAGTACTGCCGTCCATTACCTTCAATCGCAGCTACAGACGGGATCCTGGCAGCGATACTGGCTGAATGCAAAAATGATGCCCCAACACAGGTCAGATCCTGTACGCAAAGGAAAAGTTCATAGTGTTGTGCGAGGGCACCCATCATCAAAGCCTCTCCGTGACCCTTACAGGCTTTTAATGCGACTCCCGAATATCCTTGTTCACGGGACAGTTCCAGCGATTCTAGGTCTACAAGAGACTCGTCAATGACAACAGGTTTGACAATGGCGGCCTCGTGCATCTTATTCTCGGGGTAGGCCTTGAGATTTCGATTTGTTGGCTGTTCGATATATTGAATGCGGTCAAATGCTGTGGGAGCCACTTCCTTAATTCTCTGTAGAAAATCCAGTAAGTATTGAACATTGGGGCATTTCTCATTGAAGTCGGTTGAATACCACCATTTTTCACATCCTCGTCCGTGCTGAATTTCTAAATTAACCTTTTCAATGGCTGCGACGCGGGCGACGTCCCATTCCAGATCATCACCAGCGAGTTTGATTTTCATATGTGTGAGGCCGTCAGCAACTATCCACTCGCCTAGAGTTTCTGGAACACCATCATTAAGCCTTTGGTCAATTTCGCTGTCGGTGAGGGGGTCGAGGGCTCCGATGAGATGGTAAAGAGGCATCTTAGCTTTGGGGGTTCGCAAGGTGAATTCATCGAGATATCTTCCGGTCAGTTTTCCTTCCAGAAAGTGTCCCAGATCCCGATTCATGTGCTCACTGCTTAATAAGTTGTAGGCGTTATTCTGAAGAGCATCTCCATAGGCATCGTTAATCGCTGCATCAATCGGGCTCGCGGAGACAAGTTGAGCTAGACGGGGTATCCCTTCGTTCAGGGTCATTTGGTCGACGACCCGTTGGGCCAGGCTTGCATAATCATGAGAGAGATCGTGCACTAATTCGATCGGGTGTCCATGTTGTGGCAATTCTCCGGCAGCAGCAGCGACGAGTTGTCCCAGCCGGATCATTGCATCAAGCGTGCGGTCGCCGGGTTCTACTGCGGATGGCCAGCCCCAGGCATTTCCGATGGGCATGGAGCCATGTCCTTTTCCTAGTCGGCCGTCTTGCGTTTCAACCGTAGCGTTCACGTTAAACAGCGTGACATCCGTCACGACTCGCCCGCCGAATTTCATGGGAGTACGGTAGCGAATGTTTTCCAGAGTTGTTGAAATGTCAACGATGCGTATGTCAGTGGACTTGGTCATGAGTTGCGATCACAGTTGGAGGAGATGGATTCAATTGTGTAATGGGTAGTTTAACAGATGATCGAACTCGATAAAAAAGGGATTCCTGTGGAAGGAATCCCTTGGAGCCTGTCAGAGTTTTGCCAGTGACTGTAATTAGGCAGCTTTGCGGATAACGGCCGGTACCCGCTGCTGTTCGTGCTTGCGTTCAAGCATCGATCCAATGAGCGAGTTCATGGCGAGATCCATTAATTTGGTTCGTCGTAATTCGTGAATACCGTTACGGACGAGTGCTTGTTCTAATTGAACTTTCACGGTACGCCCTGCTCGGCCTCGAACGTAGCCGCGGGCTTGGGGCGTTGTCATCTGATGTACGCGGTGAGCGATTTTATTCCAGACGATGTTTGCACATGATTCTGCGACGTTTTCAGCAACTTCTTTCAGTCTGGCTTCGCCTCTCAGTTTCTGAACGAGCGATTTAATAATCATTTGTTGGATCCTTCCAGTGTCACGATTGCTTAGGAGCGAGGTTGTTAGGGGGGCCTTCCTGACCCGACACTGTGTTTCAGTGTTGAAACAACTCAAAAAATGAATGAGACTTTTACCGAAAAAGACTCATTACCTAGAGAATCGAACCGTGAGGACTTATGTCTTCAGAGCCTATGGATTCCTACGCAATGTTACGCATGGGTAAGATATACCGCTTGTTGGAAAACGGGTTCGAGCTGCTATCGTCGTCATAATCAGTAGAATTTGACTGATTTGTTAGCCAATGATTAAAAAAGGAATTAGTCGTTCAATCGTAGATATCATCTCGAGGGAAATTCGACCGATGCTATGGGGTAGTTCAATGCCTGTTAGACAGGTTCTGTAAGTTTCGATAACCCCCTGCAGGGCACTATGCAGCGATCAATTGCGTTAATACGATAAAGGTACTACTTCGATAAATGGCTCCGTGGCCAAGTGGCTAAGGCAGCGGATTGCAAATCCGCCATCACCGGTTCGAATCCGGTCGGAGCCTCTTGAGAAACCCTGATTGCGAATTTGCGTAATCAGGGTTTTTTGTCTTTAGACGCTAGCCTTGAAATAGTAGTTCATTGATATTCCAGAGAGGTTGATAATGTACAAGATAATTTTTTTCTTCGCCGGCGCATTTCTGTTGAGTGGCGGGGTCAGCCTTCAGGCAGATGATCAGTGGAAGCTTGTTTGGTCCGATGAATTTAACGGTAAGAACCTCGATTATTCCAAGTGGGGGGTCGAGGTGAACGCGTTTGGCGGTGGTAATCAAGAAATGCAACTCTATACAGATCGCCCCGAAAACCTGCGGATAGAAAATGGCCGCCTTATTATCGAAGCTCGCAAGGATCATCCCAATATTCAGGGAACCTTGAGAGAATTTTCTTCGGGACGTCTACGCACCAAACATCGTGGAGATTGGAAGTACGGTCGTTTCGAAATACGCGCGAAGGTACCCGAAGGTAAGGGGATGTGGCCGGCTATTTGGATGTTGCCAACCGATGAAAAATATGGCAGCTGGGCTTTAAGCGGCGAAATTGACATTATGGAACTCGACGGCGCAAAGCCAAACCATGTTTTGGGGACCCTTCATTTTGGTGATCAGTGGCCAGGCAATCGGCAAAGCTCGGGTGAGTATGTTCTCAAAGATGGGAAGTTTTCCGAGGACTTCCATATATTTGCCCTTGAATGGGAGCGAGGTGAAATGCGTTGGTATGTGGACGGAGAACATTATCAAACGAAGACGAAGTGGGATTCTAAAGCAGCCCCTTTTCCGGCCCCGTTTGATCAGAGATTCCACTTACTTCTTAATCTTTCAATTGGCGGCAGGCTGGTCGGAACCCCGGATGATAAAACCGTCTTTCCTCAGAAGTTCGAAATCGACTATGTGAGAGTTTTTCAGCATGATTCCAAATAGCCTCTCGCAATACAGGTTGTTCGTTTAGGTCTGATTGGAAGTGGAAAAGCGTATTTTGTATAATCCAGCCTATGACCTCGATTAAATCGCGACACTACGGAACCGGCACCGGTTATGAAGTCATTCTTCAAGACGGTGAAATCTCAGCCCTCTCCTATCTTTTTGCCGGTGGAGCGGATCATCCGTTTGTCGCTCCGGGCTTGGTCGATCTGCAAGTCAACGGCTATGGTGGGAAAGAGTTCAATGATCCGGAACTTAACCTGAAAAAGGTTCGCCAAATCGCCTTGGCCATGGATAGGGACGGGGTGGTTGAGTTTTGTCCAACGTTTACGACGGCGGCTCATGAACTGTTAAAGCACAGCATGGCCACCGTCGCAGATGCCATTGAATCAGATCCAGAGGTTGCTCGTCGGTGCCAGTATTTACATCTGGAAGGTCCGTTTATCTCTTCTGAGGATGGTCCCCGCGGAGCGCATCCTCAAGAGCATGTGAGGCCACCCTGTTGGAACGAGTTTCAGGTACTTCAGGAAGCAGCGCAAGGCCGCATTAAAATCCTGACCATGTCGCCGGAGTACGATGGAAGTCCAGGATTTATTAAGCAAGTTGTCGATTCCGGAGTGCTTGTGGCTATTGGCCACACATCGGCAAATAGTGACCAGATTACGGCTGCTGTGGATGCCGGGGCGAGTATGTCGACCCATTTGGGAAACGGCGCTCACGGGACCATTCGCCGCCATCCTAATTACCTTTGGGACCAAATAGCTGAAGATCGTTTGACCTGTAGCCTAATCGCTGATGGTCATCATTTGCCGGCGTCGGTAGTAAAAACCATTGTGCGAGCTAAGTCCGTCGAACAATGTGTGTTGGTAAGCGATATTACAGGAATGGGTGGTATGCCACCCGGAATTTACGAATCGACAGCAGGGTTGGGAAAGGTCGAGGTACTTGATGATGGACGCTTGGTCGTCCCAGGCCAAAAACAGCTACTCGCAGGCGCGGCACTCCCGATCGGTGTTGGTATCGCAAAAGCGATGGAATATGCCGAATTATCCTTGGAATCAGCTGTGAATATGGCATCCCTTGGTCCCGCTCAACTTTTAGGTTATCACTTGCCGAAGTTTGAGGTGGGAGCGAAAGCTGATCTTGTCTTTTTCAATATCGTGGATGGTGAGTTCCAAGTGGTAGCTACGGTTAACGCAGGTGAAGTTGTTTTTCTAAAGGATCAGAATTAACTGGCCCTGCCTGTACTCGCGACTCTTTAAAACCCCTGCTTCCGCAGGCCGGTTATCCGAGACGGTAATTAAAAATTTGACTAAATCGAGGCGTGTTATATTTTCCTGCCTGGGGGGGAATTCTCAGTTGTGCGACCGATTGTAAGAATATCATCCCACCGGTAAAATTGACTTTTTGTATGCTTTCAGCCTTGCTGTGCTTGACTAGGGATTGCAATTTCTGGTTAGCCTATTGTTAAGGCTGTAAACGATAGATCTCATTGAAAGAAAGTGCGACTCGTAATGGCTGAACCTAAAAACCTAGTCGTTGCCCAAAGTGGTGGACCTAGTCCGGTAATTAACAACACTGTCCGAGGTGTCATCGAAGCCGCTCGGCAGATGGATAACATTGGAACTGTTTATGGAGCCCATCACGGTATTGAAGGCGTTCTAAAGGAGGAGTTGATTGACCTTACGGCGCAGTCAGAAGAAGAGATTTCTCTCTTGAGGTATACACCAGCCGCCGGTTCGATTGGTACCTGTCGCTATAAGTTGAAAGATGGTCAGGATGAGGATTTCGAACGTGTGATTGATGTCTTGAAAGCACATGACGTTGGTTATTTCATTTATATCGGTGGGAACGATTCGATGGATACGGCCAACAAGATTGCCAAGCTAGGTCAGGAACGAGGTATGGATCTGGTCGGAATTGGTGGTCCTAAGACAATTGACAATGACGTAGGCGACAGCGAATTTAAGCTGATTGATCATACTCCAGGTTACGGATCGACAGCTAAATATTGGATGCACGCTGTGCAATGTGCAAATGAAGAGAATCGGGGCTCGTGTCCAGCAGACCCTGTATTGGTTCTGCAGGCCATGGGACGACGTATCGGATATATCCCCGCGGCTGCTCGTCTGGCGGATCCTAACCGTGAAATGCCTCTACAGATATATATGGCTGAGAGTCCCTGCTCTTTGGCTGATATGGCAGACAATATCAATGATCAACTAAAGAATGATGGACGTTGCATTGTGGTCGTCAGCGAAGGCTTTGATGTAGGTGACCTGGGTGAAGTAAAGGATGGATTTGGTCATACAAGCTTTAGTTCAAGCCAGATCACGGTCGCACAAACCGTCGTTAATTATCTAAATGCCAATGGTTTGGCTGCTGCTGGCGCTGCTCGCTGTAATGTGCCGGGAACCGATCAACGCCACAGTATGGCGTTTGCATCAACGGTTGATCTGGAAGAAGCATACTATGCCGGTCAAAAAGCGTGTTTGTTAGCCGCGAATCATGAAAGTGGCTATATGGCGAATATCCTGCGATCGCCTGGCGAGATTTACAACGTTTACTATGACAAGGCTCCTTTGAGCGAAGTCGCCAATAGCGAGCGTACTTTCCCAACGGAATGGATTAGTGAAAACGGTTATGACGTAACGGATGAATTCATTAAGTATGCAAAGCCCCTTGTTGGTGAAGGTATGGTAAGTATTCCTATGATTGACGGGCGACAGCGAATGACTCGGTTGGAACCTATTTTTGCCAGCCAAAAACTTGAGGCATATGTACCTCAGGCCAAACGCTCCACATAAACAAACTAATTTTCAATTCACAATGTGTAACAGATAGATAAGGTAGATTCGAATTATGTACGAAATTCAGCCCACGAAGGAATTCCTAGTCGGGATCGATTCCGACGGATGTGCATTCGATACGATGGAGTTGAAGCACAAGGAGTGTTTCATTCCAAATACCATCAAATACTATAACTTACAGGCCATTAGTAAATATGCTCGTGAAGCTGCGGAGTTCGTAAATCTTTACTCAAAGAGTCGCGGGATCAATCGCTTCCCAGCACTTGTGGAATCACTTGAATGGTTACAAAAGCGTCCTGAAGTTGCCGCTCGCGGTGTTACTGTTGAGATACCTCAAGCATTGATTGACTGGATTGAGCAGGAAACCAAGCTTGGTAATCCCGCGCTTGAAGCTAAGGTGGCTGAAACAAATTGCCCGGACCTGAAACATGCTTTGCAATGGTCAACAACAGTCAATGATACAGTGGCTGAAATGGTACACGGTGTCTCGCCTTTCCCTTTAGTGCGTGAATCACTCAATAAACTTGCTGAACAGTGTGACATGCTGGTCGTCTCGGCCACACCAAATGAAGCTTTGAAAGCGGAATGGGGGGAGCATGGAATCGATGAGCACATTACGGAGATTTGTGGTCAGGAATCGGGGAATAAGAAAGAAACACTGTCTAATGCGGCAAAGTACGGGGAGAATAAAGTGCTGATGATTGGCGACGCTCCCGGAGATTTCAAAGCTGCAGTCGCAAACAACTGCCTGTTCTACCCGATCAATCCGGGCGCTGAAGAAACAAGCTGGGAACGATTTTACAATGAATCGATTGAAAAGTTTCTTAACGGTGAATTTGCCGGTGATTACCAACAGGCTTTATTGGACGAATTCGACTCCTACCTGCCTGTGAGCCCGCCTTGGCCAGTGAATGATTAGTGAAAACGCGGAACAAGTGAAAAACTTGATTGCCTCTTTAAACAAAACCCTACGTGGATAATTGGAAAGCTAAAAGAATATGTCTGAAGAACTCGCAGATTTTGGTCTGATTGGTTTGGCCGTAATGGGCGAAAACCTGGCCCTTAACGTGGAAAGCCGTGGCTACAAAATGGCCGTCTATAATCGCTCGACGGAGAAAGTTGATAACCTGATCAACGGTCGTGCCGCTGGAAAAAACTTTATCGGATGCCATTCTCTTGAAGATCTTGTTGCCAATCTGGCGAGTCCTCGTAAAGTCATGATGCTTGTCAAAGCCGGTCCTGCCGTTGACACCATTATTGATAATCTGATTCCCCTGTTGGATGAAGGTGACATCATTATTGATGGTGGTAACACGCACTTTAGTGATACCGAACGACGTACGAAATACATCGAAGAGAAAGGACTGCGATTTATCGGGACTGGAGTTTCCGGAGGGGAAGAAGGAGCTTTGAAAGGCCCGAGTATGATGCCTGGCGGAAGTGAGGATGCTTGGCCTGCTGTGGAGCCAATATTCAAAGCAATTGCTGCTAAGGTGGGACCGAACGAAGATATTCCATGTTGTGAGTGGGTTGGCCCACGCGGCGCCGGACACTATGTGAAAATGGTTCACAATGGAATTGAATACGGTGACATGCAGTTGATTTGTGAGGCCTATCACATGCTTAGTGAGGCAGGTGGGCTATCAAACGATGAACTTTATGATGTATTTGATGAATGGAATCGTGGTGAGTTGCAGAGTTATCTAATAGAAATCACTCGTGACATCTTCAGCGTGACGGATGATCAGGCAGAAGGACACCTTGTTGATAAAGTCCTTGATAAAGCTGGTGCCAAAGGTACTGGCAAATGGATGAGTCAGTTAGCACTTGATCTGGGGGTACCCAGTACGCTGGTAACCACGGCTGTTTATGCTCGAAGCCTTTCCGCTCAGAAAGATGCCCGAGTTCGTGCTGAAGCGGTTCTAAGCGGTCCTGATGTCAGCGTTGAATTGAGTGAGCAAGACAGAACAAATCTGATCGACGATGTCCGCCAGGCTTTGTATGCTTCTAAAATTGTCAGTTACGCACAGGGTTTTGTGCAGTTGCAGTATGCGGCCGAGGAACATGATTGGCCGTTGAACTATGGTGATTGCGCATTGTTGTGGCGTGGTGGTTGTATCATTCGTGCTCAGTTCCTGGATCGGATTAAAGAAGCTTTTGACGAAAACCCGGATTTGGAAAATCTTCTTTTGCACCCCTATTTTACCGATGCCGTCCACAAGGCGCAGGCAGCCTGGCGTCGAGTGATTGTGCAGGCCACGGAACTTGGAATTCCTGTGCCGGCGTTTAGTACTGCTTTAGCTTACTATGATAGCTATCGTCGTGGTCGTTTGCCGGCAAACCTTCTGCAGGCTCAACGCGATTATTTTGGAGCGCATACCTTCAAGCGTACCGATGTTGATGGCGTATTTCACGCGGAATGGCTCAAACGACGTAAAGAACCGCAGGATTAGAACTTTTGCTGTTTATGATGCAGAAGGTTTACGGGCTGTAGTGCTTAGCGGCTTCGTCCTTGTTTTCGAAACAATCAATAAAGAAAGACCGTTTCTATGTCCGCTTCAGATTACTTGACTCAATTGTTTAGCTACCAAGGTCAGATTGTCGTTGTGACCGGAGGTACTGGCGTACTTGGTGGGGCCTTATGTGATGGTTTTGGTAGAGCTGGAGGCCATGTCGTCGTTTCTGGGCGTAGCGAAGAACGTGGTTTGGAACGAGTCCAGGCTATTCAGGATGCAGGTGGTTCTGCTGAGTTCATTGCAGTGGATGTCTTCGAGCGTGAATCGATTCACGCTCTGCGTGATCAGGTTGTAGAGAAGCATGGTAAAGTGGATGTGCTTGTTAATTGTGCGGGCATGAATGCGGCTGTGCCTTACGAAGAAATTACAGATGAAGACTGGGATTGGATCATGGCCGGAAATCTGCGTTCCACTCAGGTTGGTTGTCAGCTATTTGCAGCTCAGATGAAGAATCAGGACGGCGGTGGTTCCATTTTGAATATCGGAAGTGTTACATCTCATCTACCCCTGTCCAAAGTATTTGCTTATTCAGCCTCAAAGGCAGCGGTGGTAAATCTTACGAAAAATGTCGCACGTGAATATGGCACACAGGGTGTGCGAGTGAATGCCATCTGTCCCGGATTCTTCCCAGCAGAACAGAATCGCAAGATCTTAGCGCCAGAGCGCGTCGAGAAAATTATGGCTCAGACCCCTATGGATCGATTTGGCGACCCTGAAGAACTCATCGGGACGGCTTTACTGCTCTGCTCACGAAATGCCGGAAGTTTTATTACAGGGGCTGATTACTACGTGGATGGCGGTTTCACGGCAAATCGGTTCTAAGCCTTTTCACGAGTCACGAGGTCTCTTAAATACTGGCCATACTGATTGGGGATCTTTTGAGCAAGTCGATCGAGTTGTTGCAGATCGATGTATTCCATAAGGTAAGCGATTTCCTCAATACAGGCTATTTTAAGCCCCTGTCGTTGTTCGATGGTTTGAACAAAATCACCTGCCTGGATGAGTGTCTCGTGCGTACCGGTGTCAAGCCAGGCAAATCCACGAGTGAACTTTTCGACACGAAGTTGACCTCGTGAAAGATACTCTCTGTTGACATCGGTGATTTCGTACTCCCCTCGGGCTGAGGGTTCTAGATTCGCGGCGATTTCGACGACCTGATTATCATAAAAGTAGAGTCCCGGTACGGCATAATTGGACGGAGGATGGATTGGTTTCTCGACTAATTTGACAGGTACGTCATTTTCATCAAATGCCACCACACCATAACGTTCAGGATCTTTGACCGGATAGCCAAATACGGTGGCACCGTGTTCCTGCGATGCTGCTCGTTCCAACATGCCACGAAATCCCTGACCATAGAAAATGTTGTCCCCCAGGACTAAGGCAACGTGATCGTCACCGATGAATTCACGCCCAACAATAAAGGACTGGGCAAGGCCCTCCGGTTTGTCCTGAATGGCATAGCTAATATTGACGCCGAGTTGTTCCCCTGACCCTAAGAGCGATTCGAAGTGAATGAGGTCTTTAGGAGAACTGATGACGAGCAACTCGCGGATGCCCGCCAGCATCAAGGTTGATAATGGGTAATAGACCATAGGCTTGTCGTAGATCGGCAGTAGTTGTTTACTAACGACGTGGGTAAGAGGGTATAGGCGAGAGCCCGTTCCTCCTGCCAAAATGATGCCTTTGGTGCAATGTTTCGTTGTCATCCTATTCCCCTCCCTGCCCTAAGCGTTCCCCGCGGTAGCTTCCATCCATGACGCGAGCCAGCCACTCTGTATTGCTTAGATACCAATCTACGGTTGATTCAATTCCGGATTCAAAGTTGTGTCGAGGTTGCCAGCCGAGGGAATCATTGAGTTTAGAGCAGTCAATTGCATAACGCTGGTCATGTCCCGGACGGTCAGGAACATAGGTGACGAATTCCCGGCTTGAAACGCTTCGGTTAAGTCGATTGTCCATGATGTCGCAAATTGCATATACAACTTCAAGATTACTGCGTTCGCTATTACCACCAATATTGTAAACTTCCCCGACGATACCGCAGTCCATGATCTTAGCCAATGCTGAGCAATGGTCCTCTACGTGGAGCCAATCACGTACGTTACTACCATCACCGTAAACGGGTAATGAATCCTGATTGACGACTTTCATAATCATCAGTGGAATCAGCTTTTCAGGAAACTGAAATGGACCGTAGTTGTTGGAACAGTTTGTTATGAGAACCGGAAACCCATAGGTGTGATGGAATGCACGCACGAAATGATCGGAGGCAGCTTTGCTAGCTGCATACGGTGAGTTGGGACGGTATGGGGACTTTTCAGTAAACAGCCCAGTCGCGCTGAGTGATCCGTAAACTTCATCGGTCGAAATCTGTAAAAAACGAAAGGCCTGCTTAGCGTGTTCGCCAAGTTCTTTCCAGTATTCCAAAGCGGATTCTAGTAATTGGAATGTACCGACAACGTTGGTTTTAATAAATGCAGCTGGACCATCGATGGAGCGGTCAACGTGAGATTCGGCAGCTAAATTGAAGATTCGTTGAATTTCTTGTTCGCGTAATAGCTTGGCAACGAGTGGTTTATTGGCAATATCACCTTCCACGAAGGACACTCGTGAATCAGGGAGGCAATTTCGAAGTGAGTCCAGATTGCCTGCATACGTGAGTTTGTCGAGGATGACGATTCGGTCGTCACTAGACTTGATTAGTTCCCGCACTAGTGAGCTACCAATGAACCCCGCTCCGCCTGTGACTAATACCGAAGATGACATAAAACACACTGATTAACTAATGAAAAGAACTGTTTGGGTAATTCTACCCCTGAATTAAACGAGGCGAAGTTAAGAATTGTCTGCCGTCATGTGCAGTTACCGGTTGATCGTAGAATATCCCAACTATTCCTTATAACAGGAACAGCGAAGCTGCAATAATCCACTCTTTCTATACGTTAGAAAGTGTGGAAGAGTTTACTTGTGAATGTCACGAGGGAGGTAATTTCCGGGGCGGTCTTCGCTGTACCACTTGTTGAGAATCGCTTCCCAGTCATCTCGGCACATAATCTTCTTGAAGCCCTCGCGTACTTCATGGAACTCCGGATGAAGTGCCGAGTATTTAATACAGAATTTCCGCATTACGATAGAGCATCGTTTTTCACCGTATAATTGTTCCGCCAGATCGAAGTGTTCGGAGATAAGAGCTCGTTGTTCGAAGACCGTTGGTGGCGGTGGTAATGCCCCCGTGTCGGCGAGGGTACGGGTTTGAGAGAAAATCCATGGGTTGCCGATGCTGCCCCGGGCGACAGTGACTCCATCGACGCCAGTTTCTTGAATCATGTTTAGGCAGTCGGCTGCTTCAAACAGATCTCCACTTCCGAGAATGACTCGATCTGGAAAGCGTTGCTTAAGTTCCGTCAGGAACGACCACCGGCTGGGTCCAATATAACGCTGGTCAACGGTTCTCCCATGCACTGTGGCAGCGGCTAAACCGATATCAAAGGCGCCCTGTAAAATACGAAAGAACTTGTCGCGGCTTTCCTCCGTATCATCGATTCCACGCCGCATTTTGATAGTAACCGGGATATGGGCGGGTACGACACGTCGGGTCCGTTGGATAATATCTAGAGCGACGTCAGGTTGACTGAGATGATAGCCGCCACGACAGCGCCCCAGAACTTTCTTCACCGGGCACCCAAAGTTAATGTCTATCACGTCATAACCAGCCTCCACGAGTTTGACTGCACCCGCGGAGAACTGTTCGGGCTCGGCTCCCATCAATTGTCCGCCAACAGGTCGTTCTTCATCGCTAATATGAAGAAAGTGCTTATTCTTTTTCCGATTGGACTTCATGTTTACCAGAAACTGATCGAGCATGACTTCGCAAACACCGTAAGATGCTCCGTTTCGTCTCGCCAGAAGTCGCATGGGCCAGTCACTATATCCGGACAGCGCAGCTTGTACGACCGGGAAACCGATCTCAAGATTGTCGAATTTTAGCGGTCGAAGCTGAACCACGGCGTCATTCTCCTAGAACGTTCAATTTTACTTGGATTCGATTTGCTCAATAGCCCAAATACAGGCATCTCGAACCATCGTAGACGTAGTATCAGTAGCGGCTCGTTTTAGGAGATTAAGATGTTGAATGGAACGCTGGTTGCCTAACACGATGGCAGCGTTTCGTATCAAACCGTCGCGTTTAGCTCTCCACATTGGAGTTTTGCGAAATGTTTGCCGAAATTGTTCTTCATCCATTTCGAAAAGAGTGGATAGGTTGAGTCGATTATGTTGGTCAATGGCTGCGAACGCCGGTTCCTCGGAAAGGGAACCGCGGTGGTTCCAGGGACAAACGTCCTGGCAAATGTCGCAACCAAATGACCAGTCTTGAAGCCCTGGTTTTAAGTCGTCGTCAATACAGTCCCTGTGCTCGATCGTTAAATAACTAATGCAGCGTCGTGCATCGAGTACAAATGGACGGGGAAATGCGTTAGTTGGACAGGCATCCAGACAGGCAGTACATCCTCCGCAATGTTCACGTTCAATGGCTGCGTCGTATTCAAGTTCTGACGTTGTTAACAGGACGGCCAGAAAGAAATAGCTTCCCTGGGTTCGATTAATTAAGAGCGTGTTTTTGCCGATCCAGCCGATACCAGCTTTTTGAGCAAAGTCTTTTTCTAAAATCGGAGCCGTATCCACGACTCCCCTGCACTGCTGCTCAGGAAGTAATTGCTGGTGAAATTGCTTGAGCTGTTTGAGACGCTGATGAATCAGGTCATGGTAATCTGTCGTTCCCCATGCGTAGCGTGCAATTTTACCTTCACCAGAGTGAACATTTTGGGGAGTTCCCGTTCCGTAATGCATTCCCAGGACAAGTAGTGAACGTGTGTTTTCCAGCACGTGCTTGGGATGGGAGTATGCGTTACGACGTTCCGGAAGATAGTGCATTGTTCCCGCATATCCATTGTCCAGCCAGTCGAAGAAACGGTGCAGCCCGGTAGGCTCAACGGCAGGGCATGCTCCCGTGATCTGAAAGCCCAGTTCGTTGGCTTTGGCTTTGAGATTACGGGTTATTTGAGAGGGAAGCACGACTGAGAAATTGATATTGGTGAAAACTGGTGAAATGGGTAAATTACGACTTCGGCACTTTGTAGCATCGTCAATTCCACGGAGATGCAGTAATGCAAGTTCCTAAGCTCCTCCTCATTATACGACTACGGATTGGATTAGATATGCGTCGCGCAAGTAATACGGTTCTTCTCATAGCGTTCTTGGCATTCTGTTTAGGTTGTCAAAGCAATATGGCCGTTACACGTGTTCCAGCACCTCATACCGGTGCTATTGGGGCGGGCGGTAAGTATTATTCCAATCAGGAACGCAGCAATGCTTCTTATCCTCCCCGACAAGATACTCGGAATGAAACTGGTGAGTCCTGGTCTCCCAGAGCTCGTGGGCCTATCGAAAATATTGCCGGTAATCCAGAAGGACGACAGATTTCTTACGAAGAACCGGTGGGTGCTTCAGAAACCGAAGTTATTAGAATTCCGGCACGTCGTCCGGAACAAAATCGGGTAAATGATACATTTCGGGAGTCGGGGCTTCGACCGCTCGAGAATCCCATCGAGTTAGAGACACCTCCGTCGGCTTCTGGTGGAGCGATACTTAAAGAGGATGGAGGAGATAATTGGGTCTCTCGGCAGTAACGCTTGCTGTTGCTAGAATCGAGAGGTGTGGCTGACGGCAAGGAAGTCGGCCAGTGGTTTGTCTCCCCGTATCATTTCTTTGGTTAGATCAATATTTGAATCATGGCACCGGAACCATTCTATATCGGTGATATTCTAATCGACCCTCCGATCCTTCAGGCCCCAATGGCAGGATTTACAAACTTCGCCTTTCGGCAGATGGTTCATGAATTTGGAGGTGCTGGTCTGCAGGCTACCGAGATGGTTCACGCTCGTGGCTTTGTATGGATGGATCAGAACAAAGCGGAACATCCGGAGCGATTGTGGGGAGTGCGGGATGAGTTTCGGCCCTTACAAGTTCAGATCTGGGACAATCAGCCCGATGCGATGGCAAAAGTTGGGCGACGATTGGTCGAAGACTACAAGGTAAGTATCGTTGATATCAATTTTGGTTGCCCTGTTAAGCAGGTGACAGAACGAGCTCATAGTGGATCTTACTTGTTACGAGAGCCTGATCGTATGGGACGAATCATTGAGACCGTCGTTGAAGCTTGTGCGCCGACACCAGTAACGGCTAAGATTCGACTTGGTTGTACCCGTGACCAAATGAATTTCATCGACATTGCACAGGTTGTAGAGGGGGCTGGTGCGGCCGCCTTAACGGTGCATGGGCGAACAGCTCAGGATATGTTTCGCGGTCATGCCGATTGGGATCGTATTTCTGAAATCAAGCCTTATCTAAAAAAGATCCCATTGATTGGTAATGGCGATCTGGACTCTGCCGAAAGTGTTGTGCAAGCTTTTGAGAAATATGACGTGGATGGCGTGATGATTGCCAGAGCATCACTTGGGAGGCCATGGTTGTTTGCTCAGTGCGCCGCTGCTTTGCGGGGGGAAGAAGTTCCTTCGGATCCAACTTTGCGGCAACAAAAAGACATCATGCTTCAGCACTATAAATTGGTGATTGATCGATTTGGTGAACAACGTGGGACGGTGCTGATGCGCAAGTATGCCTGCTGTTATGCTCAAGGAAAATTTGGTGCAAGGTTTTTCCGTCGCCATGCGGCTAAAGTCGAAACGGCAAAAGAATTTTATCAGGTGGTTGAGGAGCATTTCCCACTGGATAAGCCGGAATCCACGGAGACGGTTTAATAACAAGGTAGGCGCTTGTAAATCCTCGATGGTAGGCTGCGCTCTTTCAAAAAGCACAAGAATTCCTATACTTTTGGTAGTTGGCCGTCCGGCATTCTCTGCTTAATACATTCTCTTGTTCGGGGAGTAAGCAGGGAGTAGTTGCCGAGGGATGGCTGACTAGATCCCTTTTCTAAAAAAACGTGCTAAATAATGTCCCGTCCCAGTTTCCTAGTTACTGTAAATGTTGAAGCTGATCATCTTGGTCAGCGGCCGTTCTCGTTAACGACAGAGAGCACACGATGTTTACCGCGGCTGCAGACATTATGTGAGGAATTTGGATTCGTACCTACTTATCTGGTTAGTTACGAAATGGTATCTTGCCCGCGGTTTGTGGAATTTGGACGTGATGTTATTCAACGTAACGCTGGAGAGATGGGGGCTCACCTACATGGCTGGACCTGTCCGCCGTTTCGGTTGCTGACTGGTGATGATAACTTTCACCAGCCGTATATTACCGACTGGGAAAAACAGGCAATGCGAGAGAAACTGCACATGCTGACCTCCAAGTTGGAACATGAACTCGAATGTGACATCGTGACGCATCGCAGTGGTCGCTGGGCATTGAATGATCAGTACGTTCGATTATTACGTGAACGCGGATATAAAGTCGACTGCTCCGTGACTCCATTTGTATCCTGGCGAAAAGTGCCAGGTGTGCCGGGAGGTCGAGGTGGTAGCAATTATCAGACCTTTCCATACAAAGAGTACTTTGTCGATGCCAAGGACTATCGTATGCCAGGTGGTTCCTCACTGTTGGAAGTGCCTGTGACAATTCGGCCTATCTACAAAAACCGACTTGCTCCGGCATCGATGTATTCGCTGCAACGTATGGCTTTGACTTATGTGCACCGAGCGACGCGTAGGCTGTTCCCCAGTGTGGCCTGGATGAGGCCTAATGGAAATAATCTGCTGACGCTATTTCAGTTATTGGAGGAGTCAGAGTCGTCGGAACAAAACTATGTACAAGTTGTCCTAAATTCGTCGGACCTGATGATAGGGGGGGAAAGTGCCAGTCAGGATGCGATCTTTGGTGACCTTGAGCAGTTGTTCGCACGCGCCTCGGCGTCATTTAAGGGTGCAACGATGGCAGATTTCTATGCCGAACAGCAGACTGGTGCGGACGAGCCAGCTCTTCAAAGTGTCTAGTGAGAACTATTTGTAGGTTGTGAACTTGCCGGATTTGTACCGGTGCCAATAGTCCAGCAGGTCCCGGCGGACTTTAGGTGAGAGGAAGATAAGCCCCAGAACGTTGGGGAATGCCATGCATAGAATCATCATATCGGAAAAGTCGAGAACAGCTCCCAACGGGATGATCGCACCAACAAAGACTGCCATTATAAAAATCGCTTTGTACGTGTAGACGCTTAGAAAGCTACCACCAAACAGGCTTTCCCAGCATCGTTCTCCGTAATAGCTCCAGGAGATCATTGTTGAAAAGGCAAATAGTACGACTGCCAAAGTCAGAATATAAGGGAACCAGGGTAATACGGATTCAAAAGCTTCACTCGTAAGTTGTGTGCCAGCCAGCCCCTGTTCGACAATCCAGTCCGCATTATTCCAGGCACCCGTGATCAAGATGACGAGTGCGGTCATTGAACAAACAACAATGGTGTCGATAAATGGTTCTAACAAAGCGACAGTGCCCTCTCGAATGGGCTCTTCGGTCTTGGCTGCACTATGCACAATGGCTGCGCTACCGACCCCTGCTTCGTTCGAGAAAGCTGCTCTCTGAACGCCGATCACGAGAACACCAACCAGCCCGCCACCAAAAGCCTGAGGGTTAAAAGCCTCAGTAAAAATCATTCCAATGAGGCTTGGGATTTCGCCGACATGCGCCAGGATGACATAGAGGCATGCCAGCACATAAATGAGACACATGGCAGGTACAATCTTTTCCGCCACTTTTCCGATGCTCTTAATCCCGCCGATAATAACCACAGCGACGAGTGCCGCCATCACCAGACCAAAACCCATGCTGAACTTGTCAGCAAACACGGTCATTTCTTTCTTCAGAGCTTCTCGTTGACCATCCAATTCGAGAACCCTTTCACTGTCATTTGCTTCGTTCGCGACTTTAATTTGTTCGCTGAGACTGGCTAACTCAACCCGGTCATCTTCCTGAACGATGGTCAGTAATTGGCTCCCGGCCTGATTGGACTGAAACATGTTCCCACCACCAAAGCTCCCCATGATGCACATGAAAGTAAAAAGTACTCCCAAAATAACTCCTAGCGGTTTAGCAAAAAATCCTAGCGGTCCGCCACTTAATTCGCTCAGTCCTGCTGGTAAGTAGGCCATAGGGCCGCCTAGGACACTACCATCGTCTTTGATCCGGCGGTATTTCTGGCCCAGCGTACATTCTACGAATTTGCTGGTCATGCCAAAGAAACCACACATCATCATCCAGAAGAATGCTCCCGGGCCCCCCATCGTCATCGCAATGGTCACCCCTGCGATATTTCCGAGGCCGACCGTCGCAGAAAGAGCTGAGGCCAAGGCTTGCATGTGGGTGACCTCTCCTTCCTCCTCGGGATTGTCGTATTTTCCGCGGACGACCTCAATGGCGTGTTTGAAGCCCCAAATATTAACACCACGCATGTAGATGGTGAAGAAGACAGCGCCGCAAGCAAGCCAAAGGACGACAATTGGCATACCTCCGGCATTCCCAATATGAACATGCTCTCCTTCGTCGCTAAGGACAAGAAAATTTTCAGCAAGAGCGGCTGTGATTTCATCGTCTGAAAGGGTGTCATCTTTGGATAATTTCGAAAGCATAGGCTCCTGAGCTCGGAATGTACCGTTCGCATCTTTGATATAAGTGGCTTCTTTAATGGTTCTTGAAACAAATTCAACTCTCAGCGGGGCGGCCCCTTCAGATTGGAGTGTTCCAGTTGCAATTGCTCTCTCGTTGTAAATGCCTGCTTTGATTCCAGCTTGTATATCGTTTTGTGATAGTTGCAGCTCTTTATCCTGCAACGCGGTGAAATCGGTGCCGCTATCTTCTGTGTTGCGATAGAAATAGTCGACATCTTTATATTGAATGGACTCCTGTTCTGACGACCCAACTCTCAGGAACAGTATGCTTGCAATATGTTCAACAGCCGTGCCAGCCATCTGATCGACGGTTTCCATAAAAGTAGGATTGTTCTCTTCCTGTTTGTCAGCTGTAATCGTTGCTTTTTGTGGAGATGCGTCGGGGGCGTCACTCGATATCGCAGTCGTATCGGTGCTATTGAGTGGAAGTTCTGAATCGCTTTGCCCCGGGGCAGTAATAGTCCACAGCCCAAAGGTAAGTAATAGAGTCCAAAAAACAGGTTTTTTTAGGTTGCGATCACGTCTCATATTTGATTTAGGTCTTCCTGAGGGCCATAGATTTTGTTTAAAAATAAATAGATTCCAAGGAGATTCTCGACTCAACGATTGGCAGAAATTGAATTAAATCTATTGTCACAGTTGGTTGATTATAACCTATTGGAAATAAAGAGTTTACGTTGACAGGAAAAGCGGAAATCTTTTTCAAACCTATTATTGTAAAAAATCGCATATAGGCTTATTATTTAATTGGTTTTAGCGGTTTTTTGCCCGATAAGCCCTTTAGTCGTCGTATTAAGAAAAGAATCTACGTTGTGCAGCCTAGTTCACCGGTTTCTTGTAGCTAAGGTGAAGGTTGTAAGGTTGAGGTGGATTAAATGAGTTCGGGAATCATGGATTCCGATGTTACTATTCTGGATGTGTTGCGTAAGCAAGGCATGCTGACGGTTGCCCAATTGTCCGACGTTTTGAGCGTTACTGGCACTGCTGTCCGGCAACGTCTTCGTCGTTTGCTGACCGAAGGGTACATCGAACGGACTTCCGTTCGGCCTGAACGAGGGCGTCCTTTTCACCGATATGCTTTGACGAGTAAAGGCCGTCGCCGAAGTGGTCAGAACTTTGCCGACTTGGCGATTGCTTTATGGGATGAAATCCGATTGATCGAAGATGTTGAAGTGCGACAGGGACTAATGCAACGCATCTCTCGCCGTTTGGCAGACATGTATGCTAACCAGGTTCAGGGGCAGGATATAGGTGAACGGCTCGATGCATTGACTAAATTGTTTGCCGATCGACGTTTGCCGATCTTGGTAGACCATACCGGGGACTTACCGGTTCTTAGTGTAGAGGCCTGTCCTTACCCGGAAATTGCTGACTACGATCGAAGTGTTTGCAGCATGGAGAAAATGTTGTTTTCCGAGATTTTGGGAGAAACGGTTCGGCTAGCAGAGTGTCGGTTAGACGGGGCTTGTAACTGTACTTTCGAAGTTACATCATCAACGGTTTCGGATAGCCAATTACCAATCATATAAATCAGGTGACAGAGTTGTCGAATTGAAGGAAAGTCGGCAAGGTGTTACTCAACTCCTTAAAACAACAGGAAGAATTATGAATCAGCCACAATCTTGGATTGAAGGAAGATTTGAAGAGAACGTGATGGTCACAAGCGTAGAGCAGGCCATTAACTGGGCACGTGAATCGAGTATTTGGCCAATGACTTTTGGTCTCGCTTGCTGTGCAATTGAAATGATGGCCTCTGGTGCCAGTCGTTATGATATGGATCGTTTTGGAGCAGGAGCATTTCGAGCGACACCTCGTCAGGCTGACTTGATGATTGTTGCCGGAACAGTGACTTACAAAATGGCCAGTCGTGTTCGTCGACTTTATAACATGATGCCGGATCCGAAGTTTGTGATTGCAATGGGGGCCTGCACGGTGGGCGGTGGACCCTACTTCAAATGGGGTTACCACGTGGTGAAAGGTGTTGATTTGGTTGTACCGGTTGATGTTTATGTACCAGGTTGCCCTCCTCGTCCGGAAGCTCTGTTGGAAGGCTTAATGCGAATTCAAGATAAGATTCGTGGTCGTCGTATCGCCAAGAAACAAGGGACAGGCTTAGGCACTGGTGTTAAAGGGGTTAAAGTGGCAGACGAATTGCCGGTACCGCACCATACGGGCTTTGTGGCAGCTCCTGACGACAATAGTTTAGTATTTGATCATCAAAAAGTTAAATAGCTTGCTCCTGTGCAATGCAGATGATAAGCCATGCAAACTTAACCAATATGCCGTTTTTAAGAAACGGAATGAGTGTGGGACACTCGAATTAGAAGAGAGAGAATGACACACGTTCTTAAAATTGAGAATCTACAAGTAGCCGTTGAAGGCAAGCCAATTCTGCGAGGTGTTGATTTAGAAATCAAGCATGGTGAAACTCATGCACTAATGGGGCCTAATGGATCTGGCAAGAGTACTTTAGGGCAGGCCATTATGGGGCATCCTAAGTATGAGGTCACAGGTGGTTCTATCACCCTTGATGGTAAAGATCTACTAGAGATGGAGCCGGACGAGAGAGCGCGGGCTGGAATGTTTATGGCTTTCCAACGCCCGGTAGCTATTCCCGGCGTGAAAATGGCTGATTTCCTTCGTCACTCTACCACCAATGTTCGTAATCCTGAACGTAAAGAAGGGGAAGACCTGATTCCGATGAAAGATTTTCGTCGTGAATTAAAAGACAAAATGCAGCAGCTGCAGATGGATATGGAGTTTGCTCGCCGATACGTTAACGATGGATTTTCTGGTGGCGAAATGAAACGAGCAGAAATTCTTCAGTTGGCAATGTTGCAGCCAAAATTCGCCATTTTGGATGAAACGGATAGTGGTTTGGATGCCGATGCGGTCCGTTTAGCGAGTGAAAGTATTGCCGATATCGGTCGCGAAAAGATGGGCCTGCTAATCATCACTCACCACGACAAATTACTAGTTCATAATCCACCGGAATTTACCCATGTCATGCTCGGAGGCAGGCTGGTTGAAACCGGAGGATCTGAGTTAGCGGAAGAGCTACACGCTGATGGCTATGAACGGATTCGAGCGGCCTACCCTGAGGCTGAAGCTGAAAACCTGGCGATGACTGGCGAATAAACAGCGAACAAAACAAAACTGCGGGTAACTTTTAGACTAAACCCAAAGCGTTCCTCATTGAGGGCAGAAAGCTAAGAAAATGGCTACCGATATTACTCCTGAAAAAAATGCAGAAGCAGAATCTCTGGGGGAAATCAATAAGTATGATTTCCGTACGGAAACGGAAGCGGTGTTTAAGGCACAGAAGGGCCTAAATGAAGAAATCGTCCGACAGATTTCTGATATGAAAGACGAACCTGAGTGGATGCTTGAGTTTCGCCTGAAGGCTTTAGAAATCTTTGAGAGTAAGCCTATGCCCGAATGGGGTGGTGACATTGATATCAACTTTCAGGATATCTACTACTATTTGAAGCCTACCGACGGTCAGGAAAAAAGTTGGGATGACGTTCCTGAAGAAATCAAGGAAACGTTTGATCGCTTGGGGATTCCGGAAGCTGAACGGAAGTTTCTCGCCGGCGTTAAAGCGCAGTTCGAAAGTGAGGTTGTGTACGGAAGCGTTGCTGAGGATCTTGAGGAACAGGGAGTGATTTTCACAGATACTGATACGGCGTTGAAAGAACACCCCGAGTTGTTCCGGGAATATTTTGGAACTATCATCCCATCTGAAGACAACAAGTTTTCTGCACTGAATTCGGCAGTTTGGTCCGGCGGTTCATTTATTTATGTTCCTCCGGGAGTCAAAATTGAGTTTCCGATGCAGGCGTACTTCCGCATTAATGCTCAGAATATGGGGCAATTCGAACGTACTTTGATCATTGTAGATGAAGGTGCTGAGATCCATTACGTGGAAGGGTGTACAGCTCCGATGTATAGTAGCGATAGTCTTCACTCAGCGGTGGTGGAAGTGATCGTGAAGAAAAACGGTCGCTGCCGGTACACGACTATCCAAAATTGGGCCAACAACATTTATAATTTGGTGACCAAACGCGCTGTTTGCTATCAGGATGCCACCATGGAGTGGGTCGATGGAAATCTAGGTAGTCGGCTAACGATGAAGTACCCGGCGGTTTATATGATGGAACCTGGCGCTCACGGAGAAATCCTCTCGATCGCTTTTTCAGGTAATGGACAACATCAGGATGCCGGTGCCAAGCTCGTTCACGTTGCTCCTCACACCACAGGCCAGATCATTTCCAAGTCGATTTCAAAGAACGGTGGTCGCAGTAGTTACCGCGGATTAGTTCGAGTCGAAGAGGGGGCTACACATGCTAAGAATAATGTCGTGTGCGATGCTTTGATTCTTGATCCGGAAAGTCGCAGTGATACTTATCCGTATATTGAAATCATGGAGCAAGACGTTTCGATCGGCCATGAAGCAAGTGTTTCACGTATTGGTGAAGAACAGCTTTTTTATCTAACCAGCCGAGGGCTTTCTGAAACAGAAGCCAGTGCCATGATCGTTAATGGTTTCATTGAACCGCTTGTCAAAGAGTTGCCAATGGAATACGCCGTGGAACTGAATCGACTTATTCAGCTCCAAATGGAAGGGTCTGTCGGGTAAAGTCATTTTCGTACCCGGCAAACGGTGCATAACTAATCACTTAAACAGAACCATCGCTATAATTTGAGCGAAAGCGGTTCGAATCAAATAGATAAAGTAGTTTCGTGACGCAATTAGGTTTTAATCCCGAAGATTTTCAGGCATTTCAAGCAGCCAGACAAGAACCTCAATGGGTTACCGCCCAGCGTAATGACGCTTGGCAACAGTTTTCTGAGCAGCAGTGGCCTACCCGACGAGAAGAAGAGTGGATGCGTACAGACATCCGTCTTTTTAAGCTCGATAAATTCTTAATTCCATCCGAGAAGAACTTGGAAGGCCTCGAAGCGATTGAACCACTGCTTTCAGAAGGTGTTGAGCTAAGCGGTGCTGTTCATTCTCACAACGGGATTTGTGTTACTGACACGATGGACAAAGAATTGAAACAGCAAGGAGTTATCTTTGGAAGTCTAGACGCGCTAATTCTTGAACACGGTGAACTTCTTGAAGGTGTCCTGTTCGAAAAGGCCTTTGATCGCGAAGATCGGTTTGCGGCATTGCATGCGGCCTGTTGGACGGGTGGCCAGTTTTTGTATGTACCGCGAGGAGTTCATGTTGAGCAACCATTCCATGTTCTCTCGTCATTGTCAGATGGTGCAGTGGATCTTGGACACACCATTGTTATTTTGGAAGATGGGGCTAGCGCGACGTTGTTGGCTGAAACCGCAAGTACTTCGGAAAATGCGGAAAGCTTGCATTGTGGTGCGATTGAACTCATTGTTGGTGATCGTGCAAATCTTCGTTACGTGAACCTTCAGAACTGGGGCCAACGTGTTTGGCACTTTGCTCGTCAGAAAGCCGTTGTTGGGCGTGATGCTCAATTGCAGTGGACCAGTGCCGCAATTGGCTCACGGCTCTCCAAGGTAAACCAGCATGTTGTACTGGATGGTCAAGGTGCCAATTCACAGATGAATGGTGTGTTGTTCACGGAGAACAAACAGCACCTTTCGTATCATACGCAGCAATATCATAAAAAGCCTAATTGCTATAGTGATTTTCTCTATAAGGCTGCCTTACAGGATAAATCGCATACCGTTTGGCGAGGAATGATCAAAGTTGATGAGGGCGCACAGCAGACCGACGGTTATCAGCGAAATGACAACCTCCTGCTATCCAATAATGCTCGGGCTGACTCCATTCCTGGTTTAGAGATCGAAGCAGATGACGTGCGTTGTACTCATGGAAGCACGACAGGTAAGGTCGATGAAGAAATGATTTACTATGCTCAGTGTCGTGGTTTCACGCGAAAGGAAGCTATGCGTTTAATTGTGACAGGATTCTTCCAGCAAATCTTCGATCGAATTACGATTGAGAGTGTTCGTGATGCCTTGGGGCTGGCGATTGCTCGGCGAGTTCGGGATTACGAATAAACGTTAGCTGAAGCCAAGTCGGCTTAAACTGACCTGGATTTGAAGCAAGGAGAACGACAGTGGCGGAATTCATCAAGGTTGCTGATGTCGATGATCTGGAAGATCCCGGTAAAACCATACTTGAAGTGAGTGATCGCATCGTGGTGTTGATCAAAGCCAACGGACTGTTCTATTGTATCGATGATGTGTGTACTCACGATGATGGCCCTCTGTCCGATGGTGAATTGGAGGGCTATGACTTGATTTGCCCACGGCATGGAGCACGATTTGATGTTTGCACCGGTAAAGCGAAATCTTTACCGGCAACACGTCCGACAGCCTGTCACGAAGTAAAAGTTGAAAATGGCGACGTCTTTGTTAAGGTATGCGAAGACGATTAAATCCAATAATTAATGTTCTCGCAGATCGGGGACTCAGAGAGAAGTATTCAAAATGGCATTAACAGAAGATCACGTCCGTGAAGAACTGAAGAAAGTTATCGACCCTGAGCTTTTTGTCAATATTGTCGACTTAGGGCTTATCTACAAGGTGGAATTTGAAGCTAATGAAGACGACGGCTCAAAGCAGAACGTCATGATTGATATGACCATGACGAGCCCTATGTGTCCTGCTGGACCCCAATTGATTGCTAACAGTAAACAGGTTGTTTCAGTTCTCGACGAAGTAGCAGAAGTAGAAGTTAAAATCGTCATGACCCCGCCCTGGACCCCGGACTGTATGACAGAAGACGCTCGTGACCAGTTGGGAATCTTTTGATTTTGAACTGAATTTCTATGCGTGTTTATCTTTACGAAATGGTCTCAGGTGGTGGTGCTTTTCTACCCGCCGCTGTGACCAACGGAGATACCTGCCTTGCTGAGTTGGGCGACTTTCATCAGGTTCCAAATCTAATTGCTGATGGTTCCCAGATGCTTGAGCAACTCGTTCGTCTCTTTCTCAATCTACCGGATTTCGAAGTTTGGATATCGGTAGACAGCCGTCTCAAATCGTTTGGCGAACACTTGCAGGCGATCACCAATTCAGCCGGCGCCTCGCCGATGGTATTGTTTGCTGATCCTACAACGCCGTGGGCCGTTTTTGAAGAGTGTTGCCGTGGAGCAGATCGGTCCATCCTGGTAGCCCCCGAATTAGCCAACTTGTTGGAAATAGCCGTTGGTAAGTGTCTGATAGCTGGCGGAAAAATGTTAGGAGCCGATAAGAAGCTAAGGAAGTTGGGGATCAATAAGGTTGCCCTGCACCGTTGGGCTGAAGAACATCATGTTGAAATGCCGGCATGGGGACTACTTGTGGATGGTGAAATTTCTGGGGGAGTCGATTTGGTGAATGCCATCTGCAAACCCGTTATGGGTACGGGCGGCGTTGGTGTGCGGTTGCTTGATGACGATTTCCCTCATGTTGGGAGCTGGTTAGTCGAAAATGTGGTCCCGGGGAAGTCCGTAAGTGTTGCCGCAATTGTAACGGCAGAGGGACCCGTATTGTTACCACCTTGCTATCAATCGTTAGGTGGTGAATTTGGGTTTGAATTCCAGGATGGGGCCGTCATGAAGGATCCAGTGCACATCGAGCGAACCTGGAGGCTTGCTCACAAGGTATTTTCCAAACTACCTCTGGAGGAAAGTCGTGGCTGGATTGGCNTGGATCTGATACTAGGTGAAGAATCTGATAAAGATGTCTTGATCGAAGTAAATCCTCGAATCACCAGTACGATCGAAGCTGTCGCCTCGCTGGCTGAGTTTGTGCCGTTTCAATCGGATAAATCGACAAACCTAAGCGAATTAATGTTAGCTGCAGCGATTGGGAAATGACGGTCGATATATCCTTGGTTAGAGAGATGGANCAGGTCAGTCGTGGCAGGAGGGGTTGATTTAAGTAGGTCGAGACTGGCATCAAGAAGAGTGGTAATCCTAGCGGCGATAGAATCNCTCGTTGTATCCCAGTTTTCAGGTAGGTGCGGTGGCGGAAACTGATGTTCTTCTTGCATGACGAAGCTAGTTACTTCGAGACCGATCGAGCAGATGGGGGCGCCGCGATTCTGGGTATATCCGGCGACTGATTGCCAGGATTTAATAACGGGAATATCCGCCTGCCAACAGAAGTTGCGGGTATTTCTATCCATCGCAACAAGGCTGTTGTGATGACACTCAGCTTCCGANAGATTGAATTGTCGCTGAGCTTCACGAATACGTTGGACGGGAGGCCCACCACCGCAAATGAATATATTCAAGTCGTTTGTGAGTTGATTGACATATCTAAGCACATTCGAAACATAGTCATTTGTNGAGAGGAGACTGCCGCCGATTTTGATAATCNTGATGTTTTCCATGCGAACTATGCTTGATTCAGATGTTGTTCGAGTAGGACTGCGACAGCGAATGCCGGGCCGATGCGTGCGAGGTTCTGACTGCTGTCAGGATGTAGGTCCCGAAGGTGTTGGACCGGNAAGTCATCGGTGAAATCCGCGATAAGAAAGTCCCCCTGTCCGACGGCGATGATTGAATTTATAGGCGAACCAATCTGTGAAGTGACTTGTTGATAGGCAGACGAAAGCAGTTGGACGATAGCATCTCGTGTTTGCTGTGCTATTTGTTCTGCCTGTTTTGCAGAGAGTGATTCCGGGCATTGGCATATAAGCCGAGCCATACGTCGGTGAGCTGCCCGCCTGGTAGCCGGCTTGGAATCGGCGGTTTCGATGTATTCGGGTTGTTCCGGTAGTTCTCCGGTTATAAGAAAGGTGTCGAGGGTTGTCGCGAAACGCTCTCGTGCAATGGGAGTGGTCGTTCCGTCGATGAGCAGGCTTGAGACGATGCTGCTTAAAGAAGCTCGTTCAATACCGCAATAGACAAGCTCGCCTCGTTGGAGGCGGGTGGTGTCATNGACGCCGTTAGCCAATATTTCTCCATCAGCTAGGGGGATGATGTCAGTTGTGGTCGTACCAATATCAATCAGGATATGAATTCCATTCGGTAACAATCGCCGGCAATGATCTGCCATCGCATACCAGTTGGATGCAGCCAGTTTATCCCACCGATTAGCAGCCTCATCTGCCCTGCACCACTTTCCTCCGGTTTCATAAAATAAGACCGTATCAGTATCGGCCGCCCCTTCGATGACAGCATTGCAAATGCTGGTGACCCCATCGCATTTGGATTTGAATCCGTCTGCTAATTCACCAGTCATCGTTACGGCCANNGCCCTNGGNNCTCCGTGAGNCTTTTGATANTCCGCGATGAGCGAGGAGATTGCTGTTNCGAGTTGATTGTGTAAAGACCACATAGGAAATGGGAGCGAATGGGCGTAGTTTCCATCGCTGGTGGCGACCTTAATATTGGCTCCGCCAATGTCAAATCCAAGAATTACCCCGGTGTCAGCCATCGTGTTTACCTAAGAAAATNTGAGGAGATAGTATAAGTCTACAAAAAAAGCTCCCTTGTGATACCAAGGAAGCTTTAGATTTGTTCTGGGGAAATACAACCTCATTTGAATGACGAAGGCCGGCTTTTACCCTGTCTTAGTTCCACCATTGACCGGCGGAGTACATTGNTTCGGCCTTTTCCCAAACCTTGCGAACCTCAGGGCTCAAGGTTGGATTCTGAGTCGGTGACAGATAGTCGATATCGACACCGCCGGAGGCGGTCACGACTAAGCCTCTCGATGTTTTGATAAAACTAGTCTGGGTACTAACTTCACGAGGAGTGTGCCATGCTTCGGTAGGAATGGTGACCTGCTGTCCCAGCAGGTGAGGTAATTTGAGTTCGGCCGCCGGCAGTAGATTGTGATTGCGAATAACGGCAGCAGCAACGCACATGTCCATGACATTTCGAAGNTCTGTAAACACAGGCTCTTCTTTTCCGAGAGCATTGTAACGCTCNGTCATCATTTTAGCCCANTTCTCAGCAGCGGGATCTTTNCCTGCAGCNTGAACCTGGCCGTCTTGCTGGTACAGTTCAGACTCAGTCATGGCCTTAACGCCTTGTCCCCGAATCTCCCAAGCAAGCCCGTCGGCACCGCGAGCAACACTTTCGTAGTTNCAGGCTAACCACCAACGTGGGTTAATNTTGGTNTTTGTCACGCTAACCGAGTTGCGAGCGCTGGTAATAAATCCGGGAAGAACTTTTGAGTCGTCCAGTTCCATCGCGATTTGTTTCATGCGGATGTCAGCAGCAACGAGGATACGAGCAAAGTGAGTGTCTCCGGAAACGCCGTTGATAGAGACGGTCTGATTACCCATAGCTCGTTTAAGCTGTGGTGCGAGAATGTTTGGATTGCGAACACCAGCCCGACTGAGTTGGTTCAGCGTGTTTTTGTAATTAACCAGACCTTGTTTCGTGGGGTCGATTGAGCAGCTGATTCGTTCGGGTTGCGGAGCATTGACTGCTCGCATTGCGCTTAAGAGATTGTCCAGTAATAACACCGGCTGGCCCGTTGTCATACCAACAACATTCGCTTTATCGTCAATCTTCCAACCTTCACCTGGGCCGGCTAGGACAATGTCCCGTTGTTCAGGGTAGACAAAGACGTATTGAATTCGTTGGAGACCGGCAAGAAATCTCACTTCATCAGGTAAAGCGCCCTGCCCGTTTTGTACGGCATCTGCAATAGCTGCTTCCAGTCCGCGTAGGGAAACCATACGTAATTCGGTTTTGGCAGCCATCTTACCTTCAGCTGGCTTGAGGTTTTGACGCATTTCCTTTAGGAGTAACTTGCGACTTTCAAGATCCACATTACTGACAACACCATCCGAATTGATGGAAATACCACCGACACTATTGTTACGGAAGAAACCGTTGTTACCGGCGTTGACAAGTTGGAAAGTAAAAGCGAGGGCCATCAGGGCAAAGATACCCGCGATGCGTTTTGTTGCACGATGACTCATCATAATTGGAGCTCCTTAGTCAATTCCTTTGTAGCTCAGTGAACTACATATTTGTACTAGTCTAGGTATTTGTACTAGTCTAGCACGTTTGTTTTTCTGTTCGTTTTGCCCCTCATCAAATTCTGATTGAGGCACTAATAAATATGATGACCTGCGATGCTCCCGCCTGTTAATGCAATCACAAACAACGGTCTATCGCTTTAACCTTCGGCGTTTTGGAGGGGCTGACCAAAGGGTTTATCTTCGCCTTCAAAATAAAAGCGAATGTAGGTTTTTGCAATCAAACTCGACCTAATCGAATCTTTTTAACAACCTTTGTTTCTATTATTGGCAGAGATTGCCCGAAGGCAAACACAATTCGGTGCTCAACAGCAGTTCATTTACCTGGTTGATGCATAATACTGCGGATTCTAACAGTTGTATTAGGAAAATGCAGTCTGAGATGTAGACAGGTGTTCATTTTTGATACACTATGAGACTGGATTGTAATTGGCTAAAAACTTTGAAGATTGGCTCTGGCTCTTCCGGATGGGGCGGATTGTAGGGATTATATGCTTGCTTATTTGGTGATACGTGAAGGTACAAAGTGGGTAGACGTTATCCGGCTGGAAGCGGGTAGAACGGCAACGATTGGTCGGGCATCTACGAATAAAGTCACCATAACGGATGATCGCGCGAGCCGTTTCCATGCCGAGATTTTCTTTAGTGCGGAACAATGGACTTTGCGTGACCTCGAGAGCCGCAATGGAACATTAGTAAATGGCCAACCGATCAGTGGCGATTATCATTTAGTCATCAATGACACTATCCGGATTGCCAATTGCCAGCTTTCCTTTGTCCAGGAGCTATCTTCAGCGTTTCCGGAAAATTATGAAGCGGATACTGGAGTATTACGTGAACATCTGGGAAGTCAAACCAATGACTTTTTGGACGATTCGAATGTCCTTGATTCGATTAGTGTTGCCACGATTACTCATCGACAAGGCCAAACGAATCTTCTTAAATCTCAAGGTGAGAATAAGCCGGACTCCAAGATGGGAGAATCGGTGGCTCATTTATGTAGTCTGGCGTTCGATATTGCTGGCTGTAGTAATGAACAGGAAATCTCCAAGATAGCCCTCGAAGGGATCTTCAATAGTACGCAGGCGCATGCTGCCGCAGTGCTGTTAGCTCCGTATGACATTGAAGGGAAGGTTACCGGTGTTGACTTAAAGGTTGTTGATTCGGGTGTTTTGAAAAATGTAACAAAGTACCATCGTGTGACGAGCTATTTGGCTTCCACGGTTCTTACCGATGGCGAAGCCGTTCTGGCTGCAGATATTGCCGATGATAGTAAGATCGCCAGTCGTGACAGTCAGGGCGAGATCGCCTCGACAAGTATTGTTTGTGCTCCGATTCGTTATGACAATCGAATTCTCGGGTTGCTTCATGCTTACTCGACCGGTGGTGACCGTCCACTTTCTCCCCACGATCTTGAATTTGCATTAGCGTTGTCGGACATTATCGGGCTGGCATTACGAAATCTCAGTCGTGAACGTGAACTGGCGGAAGATCTGTCGTTATCCCGTAGCGAAATTCAACAATTACGTAGTCAGTTAGAGGCTGAAAGTGAAATTGTAGGCGGTAGTCCTGCCTTGGAAAAAGTCAAGCAGGACATTGTTCAGGCGGCGCCGAGCCGCGCGACGGTTCTGATTCGGGGGGAAAGTGGTGTTGGCAAAGAGTTGATAGCGCGCGCCGTGCATTATTCCAGTCCTCGCAGCAATGGTCCGTTTGTATGTATGAATTGTGCAGCTTTGTCCGAATCACTTCTGGAAAGTGAATTGTTTGGCCATGAAAAAGGTGCGTTTACCGGAGCAACAGATCGCAAAGTAGGGAAGTTTGAAGCTGCTGATCACGGGACGATTATGCTTGATGAAATCGGAGAGATGAGCCCCGGAGTTCAGGCTAAATTTCTGCGGGTTTTGGAAGGTCATCCGTTTGAACGTGTGGGAGGTAATCAGCCGTTAGAGGTCGACGTGCGTGTGATTGCCGCGACCAATCGTGACCTAGAGGTAGCCGTTGCAGAAGGTCGATTCAGACGCGATTTGTATTTTCGATTGAACGTCGTGGAGATCCTTGTACCACCTCTGCGAAAGCGTTCGGAAGACATAGAATTGCTGGCCTACTTTTTTCTCGACCGCTTTCGGGAAGAGACAGGTAGAAAGATTACGGGGTTTAGCAACGAAGCGATTACTCAGCTTCAAAAGTATCGTTGGCCAGGAAACGTTCGAGAGTTGAAGAATATGGTGGAGCGCGCTGTTGTCCTGTGTCGTACGAACCAAATCGAAGCGTCGGATTTATCGATGTCGAATTTGGCAACCCCGGATACCTCGGAAATACCGGTGAATCACGATACCTTTAAGCCGATGAGCTTGGAAGACATGGAGCGTCTGCATATTTCAAAAACACTTGCTTACCATGACTGGAATAAGAGTCGCACCGCCAGCGTTCTTGGCATCGAACGATCAACACTTGATCGTAAGTTAAAACGGTATGATATTCAGCGTCCGGGCGCCTAACCCTTTGTGCTATGTGTTTATCACCGAGTGATGTGACGGTCGTGATTCCAGTTGTTAATGAGGCTGGAAATCTCAAAGCTTGTATCGAGTCTGCTTGTAATGCTGGTGCAATACACGTTGTGGTTGCCGATGGTGGCAGTCAAGACGGTAGTTCAGAGATAGCATTGCAGGCTGGAGCGACGGTTATTACTTCTCAACCCGGGAGAGGAATCCAGCAACATGCGGGTGCTGAAATCGCCACAACTCCCCTCCTCTGTTTTCTACATGCCGATTGCCGCTTGTCCGCTGAGTCGTTAACAGACTTATGTAATTTCGCAAATGCAGAGTCGGATGTTTATGCCTGCTTCCGGCAGACAATTCAACTTGCGGGTTGGAAATACCGTTTGTTGGAGTATGGAAACGGATTACGTGTGAAATGGTTAAAACGCCCCTACGGTGATCAGGGGATTTGTTTATCGACGAGTCTTTATTTTCATCTGGGTGGGTTTGAAGCAGTGCCATTTATGGAAGATGTGTTATTGGCGATGAAAATGAAGCAATCCGGTATGGTTCCCAAATTACTTTCTGCAAAGATTGAAATTGGTGCCAGAAGATGGCAGCAAAACGGTGTTGTTCGTCAGACCCTTCGAAACTGGGGGTTGTTGCGAAAATTGAAGAAGGGGATCTCACCCAGAGAGCTGGCAGCAATGTACCCACGGCATGATTGCGAATAGCATGAGAACCCAGGGGTACAAGGGCTTACAACGCTTGTTCATCACCCTGGATTACTTCTTCAAGCCAGAGCCCGATTTCGTGCTCGAACTCAATGTTCTCGTTACCAGCATTCATGATGAGCTGGCGATGGTAGTCTGCTGCGCCCTGTTGGTTAATATGAGCTTCTGCGGCATTGGGAAATCGATCGGCAGGATCCACTGCAATTAATTTGCGACAAAAGTTGATCAGAAACTCTTTGTTCCCGAGTTTAGGAGGAAGTATCTCTTCCAATTGATCCGGTAACTCATGCTTCGCCTTTACCATTTCATCATAGGTTCGTTTTCCGGCAAAAGGATTTTTTCCTGAAATGAGTTCGATTAATACGTAGCCGAGACTAGCCTGGTCGCTCAGTGGGCAAGCAATCTCGCCTTTCAGTACTTCCGGGGCTGCATAGGCTGGAGTGCAGGTGCGGTGCGGAGGAGGTGAATCGATCGAAAAAGCTGAGCCGATATCGATGATTTTCGAAGCCCCACTTCGCTTGATCATGATATTCCCTGGTTTTATGTCCCCGTGGACAATACCATGACGATGTAAAGCTTCGAGAGCACTGAGGCATTCGCGTATGATTGCAACGGCAGCTCCGGAACGGAAACGCGGCTGATTTTTCGTGGTGGTTAAGATGTGATCGTTGATACGGTTCCATCGTTTCTCAGAGACCTGATTTTGCAATCGCAACATGCGTTCTTTACTCAGTAGCATTCGCAAATCAAGTCCATCAATCCACTCCATGACCAGCATGCGAATGCGGTTGCGGTCAACGAAGTTATGTACATCCAGTAGGTTGTCATGTTGGATCTGAGCGATTTGCATTGCCACACTGGCGTGACGTTTCATCGTCTCTACGTACCCGGATTCATTGGCAAATTGTTCCGGTGAAAACACTTTCACGGCAATCGGCACAGTGAAGTCGTCTGCTCCGCGACGCTCCGAAAGATATACTTTCCCCTGTCCACCGGCACCCAACAGACGTGTTAGCCGGTGGTGCGTTGTCCAGCTGAGCCGTTGGTCACCCAGAAAATTGTGATACTGTTCGACAAGTTCGTTGTCAGATTGCAGTGAGGCTTGTGGGCCGAGCGAAAAAGTTAGTGTTTGTTCGTCGGGAGCTTCTGTAATGGTCACGGTTAACCGTTCGATTGCTTCCGCTTCGTCGATTTGAGGTTCGCTCATTGAATTGCTTAGACCGCTAAATGATGTCAGACCGGGAACTTGCCGGAATAGCCAGACCCATCAAGAGTAATAGTTACGGTTTTTAACAATTACGGCAAGCCTATTCATTGAATATTAATCAGGTTAGACACTGGGTTTTTTCCTTGCAGGATAGCCCAGATGTTTGTCAACCACATTGATCGGTTCTTCTCCACGGAGATATCGCTGGATATTTTCGGCGACGAAGCGAATGGTATCTCGTACACGAAATTTAGATTGAGCTCCAACATGAGGGCTGATAACGACATTATCCATCGTCCAAAGTGGACTTGTCGGATGCAGAGGTTCAACTTCGACGACATCCAGACCTGCCCCGGCAAGATGCCCTGAGCTTAATGCCTCGATTAGATCGGCCTCTTTGACGACCGGTCCCCGAGCTACGTTGATAAGGACACTCCCCGGTTTCATCTTCGAGAAGACGTCCTTGTCAATCAGTCCGTATGTTTCGTCATTGAGTGGTAAAGCTAGGATCATACAGTCGATTTCAGTTAGGATTTCATCAAGATTGTCTGCTTCAGTGAGCTTTTCAACGTAGTCAGGTCTGTCCCATGGATACTTGTCGGTAGCAAGAATACGGTTACCCCAGGGAGCCAGCACCTCGGCAATACGTCGTCCATTGCCGCCGAATCCAATGATCCCTACCGTTTGGCCGTGAAAATCCATTGTTGGTCGTCGGACGAATTCCCGCTTTTCATAGGCCCGAAAAAATGTCGGGGCACTTCGGTAAACACCGAACAGCAATGCCATCGTTTGCTCAGCCACCTGATTGGCAAATAAACCGGAAACACTTGAGACCACAATATCAGAATCAATGACTTCCGGTTGGAGGCAATGGTCAAGTCCCGCCGCTGAAGACTGAATCCACTTAAGGCGTCCTTGCTGGACGACCTGCTTCCAAGGAACCGGCACTTTAGCGTGGCCTACGAAGATATCGGCGTTTAGGATTTCATGGGCTATTCCGGTTTGCCCAGCGTTCACAACCTCAATATCATCACTGCAGGCCTCCAATTCGGCAACTTGTTCATTGGTGACTGGAAAGCAAAGTACGACACGTTTTTTCATGGGTTCTGATTTTTGATGGGTTAGTGCAATGACATATTTGTCATTCTGTTGAGTGGAGTTGGAAATACTGTATAAATCGCGCATCGAAATGGCCGATATGCGAATTAAGCCGGTTGGCTAAACACCTCTTTTCTAGAATAATAAGAGTATAAAGTTTTTGCGATGACACAATGCGGATAACCCGCATTGGTTTAAAAAAATACAACGAGGAGCAGACCACTGAGTGCTTCATCCAAACAGCTGGGGACTATAGCGATTATCGTCTTAGTTTGCCTGCGTCTTGCCTTAGGTTGGCACTTCTACAAGGAAGGTTCTTCCAAAATGCAGGATGGTTTTTCATCTTCATGGTTTCTGGCATCTGCCAAGGGCCCTTTGGCAGATTCGTTCCAGGGAATGTTGTGGGATTCCGATGGCAAAATCCGCCTCTGCTATGTTCCCTCGGATCAGAATACTGGCTGGAGTGCCCCCGGTTACGATACTAGCTTAGTTAAAGAATTCTGGAACTCGTATTTGGATGATGTTGCATCTTTTCACAGTTACAGCAATAGTACGAAGTTAAAAGCGGCCGATTTACTCGAACTGCGATCCGCCCAGTTGGACGCTTTTTTTGTCGCTAATCATGAAGAAATAATTGAATTCTTCCGTCAGATGGAACGCCGCGAAGAGCAACTGTCAAGTAACGAGATGACAGGTGTTGAAAGCCTTAAAGGCCAGGGCGCAAAGCTGGATGGTGAAGTCAACTCCACTCGGGCAGGCTATCTCAATTCGATTGATATGGTTTGGGCTGGAGTGGAAAGAGATTTGAATAGTTTTGGCGCTGGCGAAGTGCTGGAGTTGGGTGAATTGAACGGACCGGCTATTTCCTCTTCACAGATTGACAAATTTATCCCCTGGTTTGACTTGCTTTGTGGTCTGGCCTTGCTGGTTGGCTTCTGTACGCCTGTTGCTGCAATTGCCACGGCCGGATTCTTGTTGACCGTTTGTTTAACACAGTTTCCGGGCGCCGTTGGTGCTCAACCTGTCTATTATCAATCGATTGAAATGTTTGCTTTGCTTGTCGTTGCATTTGCAGGCGGTGGTAAGTATCTTTCGGTTGACTCTATTATCAATCACTATTGCAAACGCTGCTGCGGAAATTCCGAGCAGTCAGCATAAGAATAAATAAGGAACGCATGCTATGAACCTGACTCCCGAAGAAAAGGAAGTAGGACGCGGTAATTACTTTGACGCTATTGGCGTTCGACGCCGTGATTTTCTCAAGTCTGTGGCAGCCGGAGGTTTGGTCTCTGGAGGTGGGTTGGGAGCAGCCTACTTTGGTTACTCCACGGTCGATGACCCGGTTCGAATCGGCGTTATTGGTACAGGAGACGAAGGAAGTGTGCTTATTGGAGCATTAAATCCTGCATACTGTCAGGTAGTGGCTATTAGTGACCTTCGGGAATTTAACATTCACAGAGCGTTTCATGGCGACTACGCCAGCCCTGCCGCAATGGCCGCACGTCCAGGTTTAATGCGGAAATATAACTGGAAAACGGAAGCTGAAGCGCGACAGCACGTAAACGTTTACAAAGATGGCTATGCGGAATTACTTGCAGATCCGGAAATTGAAGCGGTAATTATTGCCGTTCCTCTGCACTTGCACGCCCAAGTTGCGATCGACGCGATGCTGGCCGGAAAACACGTTCTGACTGAGAAGTTGATGGCCAAGACGGTAGCCGAATGTAAGCTTATGGGGCGGATCGCCAAAGAGAAAAACCTTTATCTGGCCACAGGTCACCAACGTCATTACAGCGTACTTTATGACAATGCCGTGAATCTCATCAAATGGGGAGTGCTGGGGGAATTGCATCACATTCGCGCCCAATGGCACCGGGGCAACCTGCCAGGCCGCGATAGTTGGCAGATGCCATTGCCGGGGGGTGAAATCCCCATTGGGGGTCAGGAAAAGGATCGATTCAATAAGATCGCTAGTGGGATCAAGTCCCTCGAGCGTTAGGTGAAAGCGGAGAAAGATCCTGTTGCAAAACAAATGCTGGAAGGCAAACTGGCTCAGTATATCGCCTGGGACAGTGACAAAGACGGAGTGCAGGAACGGGCTCTCAGACATGGTTTTCAGGATTTTGAATTGCCTGCTGGTCATAGTCGCTCGGCACTTGAAGAACTTTGTCGCTGGCGATTGTGGGAACGAACTGGCGGCGGCTTGATGGCCGAACTCGGTAGCCACCAAATGGATGCTGCCGGTATCTTTTGTAGTGCTCTCCGACAGGATGGTAAGAAAGCTCAGCCGCTGAGCGTTCATGCGGTTGGCGGGCGGCATATCTTCGGCGAAGACCGGCAGGTTGAAGACCATGTTTATTGCACAATCGAGTTCCCGGCGCCGGGATATGAAGATGCTTTCGACGTGGGATACGCTGATCCGGGAACGGGGGCTGGTAAAGGCGCTGTTCCGGGCTACGTCGAAAATGACAACAAGAAGATTGTCGTAACCTATTCATCGATCAATGGAAATGGATATGGAGGTTATGGCGAAGTTGTTATGGGCACTAAAGGGACTTTGATTCTTGAACGTGAATATGAAGTAATGCTTTATAAAGGCTCAAGCACCACCACCAAGGTTGGTGTTAAAGAAGGGCAAGGTGGTCCAACGATGGATACGCAGGCAAGTGGTGAAGCTGCTCCGGTAGCACAAGCTGCTCAGACAGGCCCTGTGAGCCGTGGTTACACGGAAGAGATTGAACACTGGGCTTACTGTATTCGAAATGCAAGCCCTGAAAATCAGCCGCGNTGTAATCCTAAAGTTGCATTGAGTGACGCTGTCATTGCTCTTACCACCAANGTTGCCATTCGCAANGGTGCTAGAGGTGACGGNGGTTATATTAAGTTCGAAGATAGCTGGTACGATATCGACAGCGATGAAACGCCGGACGGTTCAGATCTTAAAGAAACTCGGGCACGATTGGTAAAAGACGCTTAAGTATTTTACTTGCCAAGGTCTTTCGATAACAACCTGTGGTGTGTTCGTTGCAAACGAGGGTGCCACAGGTTGTTGTTGATATCGGCGGATGGGTCAATTGGGGTTATAGGTATCCCGTTGATAGCTTCGTCGTAAGGTGTTCATGATTCCCAGAATGATTAACGCGACGCCGATCACTGGTAAGATCAATCGCACAGAGGGGCCGTTGATGATGGCGAAGACTATTGCAATACCCACTAAAATTCCAGTTGGTCCTCGTAGACGCCCAAGCACGTTGACCAGATCGTCATAAGCCAGGCGGAAGATAGCAAAAAAGATAGTGACTCTAAGTAGTATGTCGAGTGCACCCTCTTTCAAGTTTTCATTGCCGGAAAGCCAAAGACCTGCACAGATTGTCACTAACAGACAAAGAACAATCGTGCAGCGTTTTTTTGTATCCATCTTGGTTTAATAGCTTCAGTGTTAACCGATTTTGCTTTTTAATTCGGTAAGTAACTTAACCGCATGCCCAATTTCGGCTTTTTGACGTTCGGGCTCCTGAGGGATTTCTCGCTCAATCGTGAGCGGACCTGTGTAACCCAGATCATCCAATGTTCGGAGGTAGTTTTCCATCCCCACGTCCCCTTCTCCGAGCGGAACTTCGGCTCCCCAGTCAATGCCTGGTTTCTCGGACCAAGTACCATCTTTACAGTGAATGCTCTTTACATAAGCTCCCACTTTTTGCAACGCTTCGATAGGTTCACCCGTTCCGTACAGGATCATGTTGGCGGGGTCGAAGTTAACAAAGAGATTGTCTCGTCCAACGTCACTGATGAATTGAAGAAGTCCTTCAGCTGTTTCCTGTCCTGTTTCGAGATGGAGGGACTGGTTATTGCCTTGGCAGTGATCTAGTAGGTCTTGTGTAACTTTTACGATTTCTTGATAAAGTGGATCCGTGTTGTCGTGAGGAATGAAGCCCAGGTGCAAAGCAACGACGTCACATTTAAGCAAGCGTGCAAAATCGGCGATCTCTTTCATCTCCTGTACGCGGGCTTCCCGTGTACTTGGAGGAACCAGACCAACGCTGTCAACAACCGTGGGGATATCAGCATAGCTCTCACCGTCAAAACCACCAAATACGGCCGTCAATGTAATTCCCAGTTCCTCAAGCTGTGCGAGGAAACTTTCAGCGTTCTCTGGTGTGCGAGTTTCTGCGGCTGGTGCGTGCAACTGAATGGTTGGCACACCCAGTTCATGAGCCACTTCGATTTTTACACCTAATCCAGCATCAATACTTGTAAAAACTCCGATGGGCCACTTTTCCATGGTGAATCTCCTTAGGGCACTTTAGGCTTCGCAATGAGGTGAATGTTTAACTGCGATCTTATTAGTCTCAGCGTCAGTTCGCATTATACCGAAACAAGGGTAGCAAAGTAGTTGAGCAACTAAATTCGATCAAGGGAATCGATCCACTGCGTCAGACTTTCGCGTAATGCGTCAGTGATCTTTCCGGGGCTTTCCAGCTCTGTCCGGCTAACAGGATACTTAGCTGTTTCTAATGCCTTGACCGCATTGCCAATGGCTCTGCTTACCGGTGATCCTTTTACAAGAATGGCATGGATTGCCAGACGCTCCGCCGGGTCATTAGGCGAGATCCCTGCACGTAATGGGAAGGGGGCGTCGACTGGAATGATACCTCGCACCAAGTCTCTATGGGAGAATCCAAGGATAAGTGACATTGCTCCCCCGGCCTGACGACCGAATGAGACGATGCGATTACGGTCGATATTGTAGGTGTTGATGACATTATCCATCGTCTTACGAATGAACTCAATCTCTGTTGGTTGCCATCTGTTATCATCCGCTGCTTTGGGTGCCAGAATAATTAGGTGGTATTTGGCTGCCAGCATTTCCCATTGCTGCTTCAGAATATCGTCGTTCACGTCTCCAGGAGCATGTAACCAGACGACCAGACCATGAGGTACATCGGAACGATAATTTGCTGGGATAATGGCATGACAATCGTTGGCCTCTTCAGGTAGTTTGATTTCGACTAAACCTGTGGCCAGGTTATTGGCAGGCGCTGGCGTGGCTGGCAGAGGATGTTCTTGAATGACCGGGAGTTCCGATGGGATTGAGGCCAGCATTACATTGATCGGTGTGATCTGACCGTCTCTAAGGTAATGGAGTTGAACCTCTCCTGAAGGTTCAAAGTTGGCAAGTTCAACACGTAGTTGATTATGATCCTTGATAACCGTTTCGTTTAGCCGGGCAATTATATCGCCCGATTTTAGGCCTGCTTGCTCTGCGATACTATTCGGATAAACGTAACGAATAAGTACTCCCTGTTGGTCGTAGTGCCTGTCCGGAAGGATGCCGAGAAATGGATGTTCGTACGGTTCCAGCTCCTGAGCTAAAGTCACTTCGGCTGTAACGATCTCCCCATCTCGAGTAACCTTGATGCTGATGGTGTCGCCGGCATAGTGTGCTCCCAGGATATGTCGCAATTCTGACTGGCGTGTTACTGAATTACCGGCTAATTCAACGATAATGTCGCCCTTTTTCAGCCCGGCATCACGAGCTGGTGACTTTGGCTGTACGGCAACCACTTGAGCAGGTAAATCATAAATGTTTCCAGCGGTTAATGAGATACCAAGACGTCCTGGATACAAGCTGTCACCGTTTTTTAGCTTCTCAAGGTGAGGCATAATGTCTGCGATGGGCACAGCGAATCCTATTCCTGAGTCATACCACTCTGAACCATCTGACTGACCTCCCTGAGGATTCGGGGTTAACGGAGTCAGAACACCAAAGACGCGGCCACGAATGTCGATTAAAGGGCCACCGTAATTGGCTGGTGAGATTTTAGCGTCGGATTGAATTGCTTTTCCCCAAACTCGGTTAGCCGCGCTGACTATGCCCACACTTTGGTTTGTGAATTCGCGGGAAAATGTTCGACCTAGTGCAATGCTCCACTGCCCTACGATAATTTCATCTCTTGGTATCGCTTCGAGCAGAGTGTAGGTCTCTTGCGTGTTTACCTTAAGCAGTACCAGATTGCGGCTGTAGTCATGTGAAATCACTTTGGCGGAGGCTCGTTTACCGCTCGGCGTGGTCGCAAGAATGGAAGTGATGTTTGCAGGAATCATGGTTGCGCTGGCCAGAACGAATCCGTCCGTAGTCACGGCTAAGCCCGAGACGGGCCCAAGTTCCTGTGATTCTAGACCGCCGACTAATTCCAATTGTATAACGCTGGGGCTGGCTTTCATGACCGCAGCCTGAAGGGCCTTTTCCTCGCGTTCTAACAGGTCGTCCTGAGCATTGACGAACATATTAGGCTGGAGGACGAGTAAGCTCAGAAACGCGACGATCATTTTGTGCTTTATCGTGATTGTGCTTTTCATGATCATTATTCTCCCTGCAAGATAATTTCGACTAGATCATCGCCTCTCTGGATGACCAGAGTGACATCATCGATTTGATCAATGAGCTCCAATTCGCTTCTCAGTGTGGCACACGAATCTACTCTGCGATCGTTGATATACAGAATAAGGTCGTCTGGTCGAAGGCCTTTCTTTTCAGCCTCAGAACTGGCTGTGACCGAATCCACAAAAGGAGGAGTCTTGGATAAGACGTCCGGAACCATGCGAACGCCTAATGTTTTAAGCGTGTGCGGAACGTCTGGGCGGATTACATCATCATCAAAACTTCGCGGCCTTGTTTTACCGGCAATAATATCTTCGATGGCCGGTATTAATTCATTGATTGGCATGGCGTAATTGAGCCACGTACCATTTTGTGAGTTGCGTAGTTCTTTTCCGAGCAGACCGGCTAGTTCACCCTTACGAGTTGTTAACGCACCACCAGCAGCTCCGGGATTATTTGTGATAGCATCGAGGATATAAACCGTTCCCTTGTAGGTGGTCTTAAATGCACCACGACGAGCATTAAGAGGTGTCGTAGCAGCAACAATTCCGTGTAATACACTGTTGGGCTCATCACCGGTGGCAATCTTAAAAAGGTTGCTAAAAGCTAAGATACGTGCTCCGGGATTAACTCCTACAGAATCACCAAGTTTGAAGTGTTCTAAACCCTCGGTGTCAATTTTCAAAACAGCGACCTCTAAACGAGGATCAGCACCAACGATTTCTCCCTCAAATTTCCGTCCATCATCGAGAGTTACCGTGATGTAATCTGTATCCAGAACATAGCTCCAGACAGTTAGGATGTGGCCTTGATCACTGATTAGAAAGCCGCTTTGATATCCCTCCAGTCCACGTATGCCACCCGCACCGTATACTTTCACCATTTTAGGCTGCACTCCGGCTGAAATTACAGAGAAGTCTGCTGACTGAGCGAGGTTACTGATACCGGCGAGGAACAAAAATATTGCTAAGAATATGCGGTGCATTATTCAGTTCCTCCGTTGGAATTAAACTCAAAGTCTTTGAGTAATAATTCTCCATAGACGGTATCTCCGTGAATGACTTCCAAATGTCTTGGAAGCATTCGGCCATTGACGGATTCATACTCTGAAAAGTAAATCTCACATGGATCAACTCCCAAATCCGGGTACATTTCCATTGAGGTAAGTAGCCCTGTAGAGGGCGAAAAGTAGAAGCGGCACTCAATAACACTGTGGGTGGCTACGAGTACATCCTGCTTTTCATCCTGTTTTGGCGTTGGCATGGAACCGAGGTAATAGACATCTCCGAACTGACCAATTCCAGTTTGCTGGATATGCTTCCAGAGGTGCAGAGCTACCAGTAGACCGCCGCTCCCTCGAGGAGCTTCCTGTTGCCCCAGATCGTTATCGAGAACAGCGAAGGCTTTGCCTTGTGGCAGTTCCGCATCCACTCGTGTTTTGGATAGAACAATCGATACATCCCCCAGATTTCCAAGTTGTCCCCTCAGAGTCCAATCCCCTGTAATCGATTCGGGCTTGGTTTGGTCAATATAGGTATCCCAGATGCGATCTTGATTCAGCTTATTGAAGTGGTAGTTTGCAAAGCCTCGGCGGGCTGTAAAGAAAGGTTTTACGATGTCAGGGAGTTGTGGGGACGGTTCCTTTGGGGCAGGAGGGTCAGGTTGTCCTTCCGGCATTGGCTCGCCCTCTGGTTGTTGTCGGTTAGGTTGGATCCGTGCTAGCAATTCTTCCGGAGAATGAACGCCGGTTAGGCGGACGAAGGTGTCAATGCGGTCGCCCTCATGCAGGAACGAGATTGGTACACGCGAGCCCCGAGGGTAAATCCCCAGAACATTCTTAAAACCATTGACGGTACTAATGTTCCGACCGCCGAAGGATAGCAACTGATCGCCATATCGCAAGCCGCGCCTGTAGGCATCAGAGGATTCGGCAATATTCGTAACGACAACATTGCCATTTTCATCCGTAGAAACGGTGGCGCCGAGTGTCGCATGGTCCAGAATACGACCACTACGTAGGAAACCCATAAAGTGTTTGATTTGATTGATCGAAATGGCGTAACCTACTCCCACATTAACTCGCCCTCGTTTTTCAAAAGAGCCACGTCCATTGATCCCAATCAGATCGCCCTTTTCATTGAAAAGGGGGCCACCCGAATTACCAGGATTGATTGAAGCATCAGTTTGAATGCAGTCAGCGTATTCGAGTAGCGTACCGGCCGGATATTGATAGCGATGTACGCCCGAAACAATCCCATATGTCACGGTTGGGTTGAAGTCGGTAGCCAGAAGGAACGGATTCCCAACAGCAAAGCACCAATCCCCTACTCTCACCTTGTCACTATCCTCCAGTTTTGCATAAGGAAAGTCGTCTCGCCCAAGTAGTTTGATTAAGGCCACATCCCCTACCGGGTCAATGCTGACTAAGATTGCGTCATAGAGTTTACCGTCATTAATCGCACATTTCATTGCAGTTCCAGCAGGCTGGACAACATGATAGTTGCTTAAAGCATAGCCATCGGGGCTGATGAGTACTCCAGACCCACCCCCTTTACCTCCATTGGCGAAGACCATGACGGTTGAGGCACTTGCTTTGTTGATCGCTGCGATTCGTTGTGCCTGGGATGCTAGAACATCATCGGGCACGATGAGTTCCTGAGCCCTGAGTGCCGGCAAAGGCAAGCAGGAAAGTAATACTGCTAAGGTAATGATTTTTGAGGGGTTGGTCACCAACTAGTCTCCACGTATCTTCTAGCCACTTTGTCACTTGATGAGTTTGGCATCACCAAGATGTAAGAGGTCTCCAAAGTCCAAGTTTTTCCCGTAATCTACGGTGATCGAAAGACGTCTTACGCCCGTAACATCTAATTCTAATTGCCGAATGTCTGCGGGATCCGTGATGGAATCCCTGAAAAGTTGTTTGTTGTCACCAAGAATGATTAGGTCGATGTGCCCCCGCCCTTTAGTTTCCGCGGCCAGCCCGGCGGTGAGTTGAAGTGAGGTGAACTCCTCGGTTAAACGATACGTTAGTACGGTTTTACTGCGCAACGAGAGTCCTTTCGTAAACTCTTGCTCGCCAATTGCGATTGGGCCACCATTGGCGCTGCGATCTTTTACAGGGGCGTATAGTTGATTCAGACGATTGCGAACCAGACGCCCCGTTAGATAAGGAGTCCACTCAGCATTTTCCGGCGACAGATCACTTAAGTAAACCAAATTGCGACTCGCGAATTGAAACTTTTGAATCTGGTCGAGTTGCAGGGATATTTTGTCACCCAGACCAGTTTCAAACTCCAAAGCGGCTTCTGGTGCATTGAGATTAAAGCGACATGCTCGCCAGCGATTACCCCGTAAATCGGTGAGTTCACATGTTGTTTTGGATCTTTCTAGGGAACCAGATTTAAGAAGTTTGACTCCCGCGAGTTTTGATAGTTCTACAGGGATTCGATCACCGTCGAAGTTGAATGTAACAGCTTCATTATCGACCCTTTCGACAATCCCTTCCAGTTCGTCAATGGCGCCACTGGGGCGGAGGACAATGATTACATCGCCCGTCGATTCGCCTTCAAGAATGCTGTCGTAATCCTCCTGAGCCTGTTTTGTTAAAGGCTTAAATTGAATGCTTGCAATGCTGTCGCTTTGGAAGCGGTAAGATAATTCCTCGCCAATCGTGATGCGAGCAGTTGTAGCCGTGGCAAGAACGGATTTTGCCCGCAGTTTACTGCCATCATGAAGCTTCACGGTCATGTTGTTTCCTTCAGGAATCGTTGCTTGCTTCTTGCTTAAAATGATTGCCTGAAGTTGCTCGCTGGCTACAGTTTGCACCTGACCATTTGCGGTGATCTTGACTTCCTCGTCACTCATGGATGTGAGCTCACCGTTTAATTGACTGCCGTCAATAAGAGCGACGTCCGCTATTGGTAACCCGATAACAACGTTGCTCATTAAAAGAGTCAAAGCATGCCAAATTTGCATGATGCAGTTTACCTCCCCCCGGAAGCTAATTTAATTAATTGTGTTTTTAACCGCCGTCGCGAGCCAGTTTTCGGAAGTATTCCTCAATGACTTCGCGATAATGAGCCGGCAATTCCTTGCTGATTTGCTGAAGAGCTTTTTGACGCTCTTTTGGAGGAAGTGAACCCCAGTCTTCGGCATCGCCGTGGTTTCTTCGGTCAACGTTGCCTGGCCCACTTCCGCCGAGATCTGAAGAGTCCTGAGCCGGTGAACTGGGGTTAAGGTTTCCGGCTCCCTGTCCACTACTTTGCTGTTGCTGCTGCTGTTTTTCAAGCTCTTCAATCATCTTGTCCAGTTTTGCAATGACATCATCTTCTTCCTTACGGACCCGTGTCCCTGCTCGTCCTAGTTTCAGTCGGCGTTGAATGTCTGACATGAGACGTGCAACTTCATCCAGGGAATCCTTCTCTAGTGGTCCGATATCCGCTTTCATAAGATTCGCCAAAGTTGCGTATCGCCGTGGAATAGCGTCGTTGTTTTCCTGAAGAAGACTGATCGCCCGAAGACATTTTTCTTTTGCGAGAATTCGGTGATAGCCAGTAGCCTGATAAAATAATAAAGTTGCCGGATCCACGACATCCTGTGGTTTAATGCCTTCGAGTACCTGAAGACATTCGTCTTGTAATTCGCTTTGAGCTAGCCAGCGCGCATAATAAAGCCGGATATTATTAATGAAAAATGGGGGGATTTCTTCCTGATTGAATAATTCCGGTGTTGTTTGAGCCTCCGTTGCCGGAGTGGATTCCAAACGATTGATGAGTTTGGCAATATCCGTATTGGTTAGGATGAGACTGTTTATCAGTTGGTCCAGTAGTAGTGACTGGTCGCCGGAGATAAGTGGAGTATCCCACAAAATATTAATCTGCAGTTTGACGGCCTCATTAACGTTCTGTTTCTCGAGATGTTCATCAAGTCGTGAACGAATCTGTTCGGCATCTGGGATTTGCCATGAAGCACGTTTTTCCAGATCATCAGCTGCCAAGGCAGATGTCGTCAGGATCAACACTAGGCTAAGAGTTTGTAATGTCTTCATTATGATTGTGAGAAACTCCGTTGATTACTGATTCTTACCAAGAACAATGTCGCGAGTGATCCGTTGAAGGTTGCGCTGTGTTTGGCCAAGCTTCTGCAGTGCTTCGACTAGGTCCGTATCCTTAGCCTGCCCGGTAGGGTCTTCGATGTCATCCAGGAGTCGGGAATACCGTTGAGTGCGTTTGTTAATACGAAGTTGCAGCGAGCGAATCATTCGTAACTCAGCTAACTGATCCACCAATGGTTTCTCCTGATCTTGTTGCTGTTGCTGCTGCTGTTGCTGTTGTTGCTGCTGTTGATCAGCTAGTTCCTGTTGAGCAGCTTGCAAAGCTTCAATCATTTCCTCAATGGACTGGATAATATCTTCTTCAATACTGACGGTGAGACGATCTGCTTTGGTTTCACCTAGTCGGGCAGCGACCTGCTCCATGTCTTCAATCATGATTTTCACGGTTTCTGGAAATGCGATAGAAGACCCTTCCTCCAGCAATAGTGTTAAGACTTTGTCCGCTTCAAGACCAATCTTCCGTTGTTGAAAGCTAAGCTTATTGGATTCAATCTGAACTTCCCGTCCACGATCGTCTTCCGGGATTTTGGAGAGTTGAAGCGTGCCCTCGTAAACCCGTAATTCCATCTCAAGCATCTTGCGGAAACGACCCTCGAGTAAAGCAAGCATTCGTTCCAGTTCTTCTTCGCGTAACTGACGTAGGATTTCTTCGAGTTGTGCTTTTGCCTCGACGAGCTTTTGTTTGGCCGCTTCCTGAGCTTCAATTGACTGGTCCCGACGGGCCTGTTCAAGTTCAAGTTGAGCCTTTTTCATTTGCTCCTGAGCTTCTTCGAGTTTCTTGCGAGCTGGATTGTCGTCTTGTTGCTGATTGTCTTGTTGCTGACTGTCTTGTGACTGACTACCCGACATCGGCTCTCCACCTTCCATCGGCTCTCCACCTTCCATCGGCTTTCCGCCTTCCATCGGCTTTCCGCCTTCCATCGGCTTTCCGCCTTGATCCTGTTTATCGGAATCATTAGAAGGTTCGTTTGGCTTG